>NZ_JBQDLQ010000068.1:0-18421 GCF_052095695.1 Halomonas sp. | reverse complement strand
CTTTTCAGAACCGTAAGGAATCCATGGCCAAAACGGCCGATGCAAAGACCAAGGTCTATAGCAAATATGGCCGCGAAATTTACGTTTGCGCTAAAGCGGGTGGCAGTGATCCCAATGGCAACCTTGCGCTGCGCGGTTTGATGGAGCGTGCAAAAAAAGATCAGGTTCCTTCCCACGTTATTGACAAAGCGCTTGACAAAGCCAGCGGCGCTGGCGGCGAAGATTTTTCTACCGCGCGCTATGAGGGCTTTGGGCCTGGTAATGTCATGGTGATTGTTGACTGCCTGACTGATAATCCCAACCGCACCTTTGGCGACGTTCGCGGCTGCTTCACCAAAACCAAGAGTAAAATCGGCACCCCCGGCAGCGTCAGCCATATGTTCGACCACTGCGCCATCTTCTCTTTTGCTGGGAGCGAGGAAGAGGCGGTGCTGGAAGCCTTGATGGAAGCCGATGTCGATGTCACGGACATTGAGCAGGAAGCCGAGCGGATCACCGTTTTCGCCCCGCATACTGACTACGCCAAAGCTAAGCAGGCACTGTTAGATGCATTTGGTGAAATTGACTTTGAAGTAGACGAGATCCAATTCCTGCCGCAAACCACCACGCCCGTTGAAGGCGACGACGTAGCGATGTTCGAAAAATTCTTAGGCATGTTAAATGAGCTGGATGATGTCCAAAATGTCTTCCACAGCGGCGAGCTGCCAGAGCCCACCGAAGCTTAAGCGTTAGTCAGCCAGTCAATACGTTGGCTGCGCAGCGTTGCGGGCATCCAGGGCAGCATCCAGGTGGTAACAATGCTGACCGGACGCCTGCCGCATTGAGCACAGTCTTGCCGCGCACAGTTAGGTCGGTAATAAACAGAAATTGCTGACGTGGGTCTACCGGGTAGGCGCGTTAGCGGCACTAATGCAAATATTCGAAAACGGACTTGGCCGTGTAATCGCGAAGCCAGCCAGTTGAGCCCACGCTGGCTGACAATAATCAGCACAATGGCACTTAACAGCACTAGCCCCACGGTAATTAATGCTTGGCTATCGATATCGTTAAACAGTCTTGCGTACTTTTTTTGGTCGTCCATGAAGCCCTCCGTGGGTCTGCCGCTTAGCGAGAGCCGGCTTAAATCGAATCGACCAGATAGTTGCGTGATTCTAATAATTGGCGAACGCTAGCGTAGCTAAGCGGAGCGACCTGCCAACGCCCTTCCTTATGCGCAGCCTGGTAGCGCTTTGTTTCTAGCGCCGGCAATATCTGCTTGCCGGTCCGAGTGCTGTAGACAGACGGATACTGGCCATCGACTGCAGCGTAAATACCGGCGCCCCGTCGATCCCAATCACCTGCTGAAGATAGGCATAGGTCCAGCTATCGCACCCAATCACGCCGTGCCCTAAGTGGCCGCTTAAGGCGCGCTCGAGAAATTCACGAACACCTTGAAGACCCTGCGTGTGGCGTAAAAAATGCCGTTCTAATGCAAGGCACTGCCCAGCTTTTCTGGTTCACGCAATGCGCTATCCACTATCCACTGCGTATCGCCTTTGGCAAGCTCACTAAGCGTTGGAGGCTCGACGCACACGGCATGATGCTGCTTAGCCCGATGGGTGACCACAGAGGCGTGACCGCCATGTGGCGGCGTAATAAAAAACGTGACCGGCGCGTCCTGAGCGTCAAGTGCCTGCGCTAACATGCTAGCAGCGGGCGCCCTGTCGACCGGGGGCACTAAATGAGCCAGCCTAATCTCGGGTAAGGAGCGCAGCTCATGCTCCTCTTTTACCTGCTGTTCTGAGGATTTTTTACCGATTAACCACTTTGAAGCGGAACGCCAACGACGTCGCCACTGGCTCGCCTGCGTCTTTTCGGGGGGACAAAACTGATCCAGCGCGACCACTTCCCACAGTGGCGAGACGCCTGTTGTTGAGAACTCCCCCATGACACTTTCCCTATGGCTGCGTAAGTCATCACTTTAGCACGATGCACTCGGCTTCTAACGGCACACGAACTTATAGTCTAAAATAAAGTCTTCATAGACAGGCCATTAAGGTACCTAGCGTACGGATGTGTTTTGCCATAGCGATTGCGAGCTAAAGGAGCAAGCGATGAGTGTCGTTCATGTCAGTGAAGAAGAGCTGCACGATAAAATAGGCAAGTGTATTGCAGGGGAACGGCTACTGATTGAACAGAATGGCAATCGGTTTAGTGCCCGAATACAGCACGCTACAACGGCGGGCGTGAAAGTGATTCCAGACACTGAAATCAAGAATAGCCACAAGTCATCCGGCGATGTAGAAGGGATGACAGTGGCTTATGAAGACATACTTGAGCTTGAAGTAAAAGGTGTCGTTTACAGCCGTTTATTAGATTAATACCCGCCCCTGCACGCCTTGAACCACTAGTAAGGCATGCGGAGAGTATAGCGAGCATTAATGTTTTGAAACGTCAAAGTGTCTTAAAACGTTAGGCAAATTTTCCCAAAGTGCTGGCCTGATTCCTGATGCCGAAAGGCGTCAGTGATTTCAGCAAGCGGGAATTCACGGTCGATCACTGGATGCATATCAAACGTTTCCAACGCGCGAATCATCTCGATCTGATGGCGACGGCTACCCACAATCAAACCTTTTAGGCTCGCCTGCTTGGCCATTAACTGGGCCGTTGGCACTTCACCTTCACGGCCAGTGAGGATGCCAATCAAGGCGATATGCCCACCGATTTTCACCGCGTCAATGGACTGCGGCAACGTGCCAGAACCGCCTACTTCAACAACGTGATCAACGCCTTCGCCGTTGGTCAGTTCCTTCACGTGCTTACCCCAGTCTGGCGTCTCTTTGTAGTTGATGGTGTGCTCGGCGCCCATTTCGCGAAGCCGCGCCAGCTTTTCGTTCGACGATGAGGTCGCGATGACCCGCGCGCCCATCAGGCGGGCAAACTGCAGGGCAAAAATCGATACCCCACCGGTACCCAGCACTAGCACGCTATCGCCTGCTTTAATGCCACCATCAACGACCAACGCGCGCCAAGCGGTTAAGCCCGCGGTAGTTAACGTAGCGGACTCTGCGTGGCTGTAGCCTTTGGGTTGATGGGTAAACCACTCGAACGGGCGCACGACCTGCTCGCGAGCGTAGCCGTCTACGCCGTCGCCCGGCGTGGTGCGAAAATCACCCACTCTTGCCGGGCCTTCCAACCAGTGGGGAAAGAAGGTCGAAACCACGTGGTCACCCACGGCAAACTCGCTCACGCCTTCACCAACCGCCTCGACCACGCCTGCGCCGTCTGACATAGGAATGCGGTTCTCTTCTGTCGGAATCATACCGGCAACCACAGCGTAGTCGTGAAAATTTAAGGAACTTGCATGCAGGCGTACTTTAATTTCGCCGGGGCCGGGCTCGCCTGGGGCCGCTAGTTCAACGACGTCTAGTTTGTCTAAACCGCCGGGCTGCTTAAGGTTGATCGCTTTCATCGTTACCTCTATATACAAGCGTGTATGTAACTATTATCAATTGGGACTACTGCCCTCAACATCAAGCCCAAGAAACCCACCAGACTGTCGCTGCCACAAGCTGGCATAGATGCCGTTTTTCGCCAGCAGCTCCTGATGCGTGCCTGTTTCGACAATGCGCCCTTCGTCCACAACGATCAATCGATCAAGCATGGCGATGGTGGAAAGGCGATGGGCAATGGCAATGACCGTTTTACCCTCCATCAGCGTATCCAGCTGCTCTTGAATGGCGGCCTCCACTTCTGAGTCCAATGCAGAGGTTGCCTCGTCGAGTACCAGAATCGGCGCATTTTTAAGCAGCACGCGGGCAATAGCAATCCGCTGACGCTGGCCTCCTGACAGCTTAACGCCCCGCTCACCCACGTGGGCATCTAACCCACGACGCCCTTTAGGATCGACCAATTGATCAATAAAGGAATCGGCATGGGCGCGGCATACCGCATTCCAAACATCTTCATCGTTAGCCTGCGGACTGCCGTAGCGAATATTGTCGCGCAGCGAGCGGTGTAGCAGCGAGGTGTCCTGCGTCACCATGCCAATCTGATGGCGTAAAGATGTCTGGGTTACTTGGGCAATATCCTGCCCATCAATCAAAATGCGCCCACTCTGTACGTCATAAAAACGCAGCAGCAGGTTAGCAAGCGTTGACTTACCCGCGCCGGAGCGGCCAATCAAGCCGACTTTTTCGCCCGGGGCAATGGTCAGATTTAGCCCATCAAACACGGTTTTACTTTCACCTTTAGCTTGGTCGTAGCCAAACCGCATCGCTTCAAAGCGAATTTCACCCTGGGGGACTATTAATGCCGGTGCCTTAGGCGCGTCGCGCACCGTGGGTTCCTGGGCGATCGTATTCATGCCATCTTGTACGGTGCCGATATTTTCAAACAGCCCCGCCACTTCCCATAAAATCCAATCGGACATAAAGCGAATACGCATTACCAGCGCAATCGCGATCGTCAGCACCCCCAGGGAAATAGCTTCCATGTACCAGGCACTAATCGCCATGGCCGCCGTGCCTACCAAAAGTGCCGTGTTCAGTAGCGTCAGCCCGACACTCATAATCGTGACCAGGCGCATTTGGTCATGCACCGTTACCATAAAGCCTTCCATCGCATCACGCGCATAGCGCTGCTCGCGCTGAGTGTCGGCAAACAGTTTGATGGTCTGAATATTGCTGTAGCTATCAACTACGCGGCCGGTCATTTGCGCGCGAGCATCGGCCTGAGCCATCGAAACGTCGCGCAGGCGGGGCACGAAGAAACGCATAATCGCCAAGTAGCCGACTAGCCAAAGGCCAAGCGGTATCAGCAGCAAAAGGTCTGCCCGCCCGAGCAAAAAGGCGGCGCCGGTGAAATACACAATGGCGTAGACCAGCAGGCCCATCACCTTCGTGACCGTTTCACGGATCGCCAGCGCTGTTTGCATGACTTTTTGCGACACCCGCCCAGAAAACTCATCCTGATAAAACGCTAGGCTTTGGCTAAGCATATGGCGATGCGAAAGCCAGCGGCCAATCATCGGGTAGTTCCCGAAAATACTTTGATGCGTCACCAGCGACTGCAGCAGCACGAGCAGCGGCAAACCGACCAGCATTAAAAGCCCTAAGCCTGCCAGCCATAGGCCATTTTCGGCCCAAAAGCCCGCTCGCTCAACGTTACCCAGCCAATCCACTAGCTGGCCCATGTAGCTGAAAAAAACCACTTCGGCACCCGACACCAGCGCCGTAAACAGTGTCATGAGCAGCAGCAGCGGCAGCATTGGGCGCGAAAAATGCACAATAAAGGGCATTAAGCCCTTAGGCGGTGTTTTAACGTCGCCTTCAGGATAGGGATTAATCCGCGTTTCGAAGTAGCGAAATAGCGGTTTTAAAACACGCGATAGCATGATTCTTCCTTAACGTTACTGGCATTAATTTAACGGTCTTTGCTGATGTCTTAAGATGCGGATCGGCGCATCAACCATCGCGCCCAAAAGGGCGCGATGATCATTAGAGTCACCATTCTCAGCAGATGGTGGAAAGCAACGAACACCGGGTCAATATTGAGTGCAACGGCCAAAATCGCCATTTCACCAATTCCCCCTGGCGCCAGCGCTAACAGTGCTACGTCGCGCCCCACGCCCAACATTTGGTGAATCAGCTCGGCAAATAATGCCAGTACAGCCAATGCTAATAGGGTTGCAATGCCCGACTGCCACAAATAGCGCCCTAGCAACTTGCGCGTCATGCCTTGAAAGCGCGAGCCAATAGCACTGCCCAACACCCAGAGCATTACATTCATCCCCCAGCCCGGCAACACAAGGCTGGCTATATCAAAACCGGATAATAGAGCCGCCAGCAGCAGCGGTGCCAGCAGCGCTGAACTAGGGATTCGTAGAAAGCGACCTAGTGGCAACACAAGCGGTATCGTCAATAGCATCCAGCCATGTTCTAGGCCGCTATTAACAGGGCCAATCCCCGCCCCGCCATCGCCAGAGGCCCAAAACAGTGGCGGTAAAAAAAGAATAACCAGGATGATACGCAGCGACTGCGCCACCGCGATACGCTGAGGATCGCCGCCGCACTTTTCACCTAACAGTATCATCGCCGTCATGGCGCCAGGTGCAGCCCCAAACCACGCACTGACAGGATCAAACCCACAGCGCCTATACCAGGCGGCAGCCACTGCCGTAGAAGCCGCGACTCCCAACAGCAGTAGCCCAGCGGATACTGGCCAATCGACCACCCGATGCGCCAACTGCGGCGTTACTTGGCTGCCTAGCACCATGCCCATGATAGCTAAGAAAATATTGCGGACCGGCTCAGGTACTGCGACCTTCACGCCTTGTGATGAGACCAGTAAATTGGCAATAAGCGGGCCCAGCATCCAGGCTAGGGGTAGCCCTGTCAGTTGAAAAGCGGTGCCGCCGATCGCGCCAACCGCTAACGATACTGCCAGCCCTTTGACGCTCCCTGCATTTATCTGGATATCCTTCACGCCAACTCCCTTGGTTCCAAAACGTTACTCATCGCTACGCAATCATTAACCTGCTAAGCGTAAGCACCAGTTTACCACTGCCGAGGCCATTTAGGGCTTCAGGCCTACGCGAGTACCGTCCTCTTGCATCCGCATAAGCGGATGCAAAACGTAATTTTTGGCGATGTCATCTACACACACCGTGCAACACGCGTATAATACGCAGCTGCCATGAATGGCAAACTTTCTCAGGGCGGGGTGCAAGTCCCCACCGGTGGTCATGCCGCTTCAATCGTCATTGCGGATAAGCCCACGAGCGCTCAGCCAGCTAATAGCTTTATAGTGGCTGAGGTCAGCAGATTCGGTGAGATTCCGGAGCCGACGGTCATAGTCCGGATAAAAGAGAAGGTTTCCATGCTGTACGTATGACAGTGCCTATTTTCATAGGCCTGGACGTATGCCGTTGGATTCCTAATGCCCTGATTCTGGTAAACAATCCAAAAGGATAACCATGAATCAGACCCACGTTTCTTTATCATCTCGCATTGCCTTTATCGAAGCCTCTTGGCATCACGATATTGTCAGCCAAGCCCGAGACGCATTTATTGCTCAGCTGTCGAGCCAGCATGGTTTTGCCTCAGATCAAGTAGAGACCTTCCAGGTAGCAGGCGCTTACGAAATTCCGCTGCAGGCAAAGCTATTAGCCAAAACAAAGCGCTACGCGGCCATCGTAGGCGCGGGATTTGTTATTGATGGGGGTATCTACCGCCACGACTTCGTCGCTCAAGCCGTAGTCGAAGGCATGATGCACGCGCAGCTGGAAACTGAAATACCAATTCTTTCTGTTGTGCTGACGCCACATCATTTTCATGAGCACGCCACCCACCACGACTTTTTCCATGCCCACTTCCGTGCCAAAGGAAAGGAAGCGGCGGATGCCGTGGTGATGACGCTCAATAATCATCGAAGAATTCAAGATATGAACTAGGCCGCGAGCGCTAAAAGTGCATCAACGCATCCACTGCGTTTAAAGTAGGAATGCTACGGGCTGCCCCACGCTGCTGAACGGCAAGAGCAGCAGCGGCCGAGGCCCGTAGTAAACACTGCGATGGCACAAGACCCGCTTGTCTAGCGGCGAGAAAGTACCCAACAAAGGTATCTCCTGCCGCCGTTGTATCAACCGCCTTTATCTTAAAGGCATTTTGAAAAAGCACCTCATCGCCTCGTTGGTACCAAGCCCCCTCACTACCTAGCGTCAGTATTACGTCGGCGCCACCTACTCGTTGTTTACAGCATGTGAGTAAATCTTCAGCGCCGGACTCTATCGGCATGCCTGCCAGAAGCGCGGCTTCTGAGCGATTAAAGAACACTAAATCACACTGCTCAAGAGGCAGCGAAGCGACGTCTGAATTCATGGGGGCAGGATTAAAGATGACATGGCATCCATGACGCACGGCAAGCGGGATAAGTTCGTTAAGCCCATTGCATTCGTTCTGGATCAGTATCGTGTCACCAGGGCTCGCATGTTTCATTAATGACGCGATCCGCTCTGCAGTAAAACTCTGATTGGCGCCCGAGAACAATAGAATGGCATTTTCACCGTGCGGGTCAATTTGTACAATCGCGTGGCCACTAGGCTGGTGAGTTAGCTCAATGCCATCCACGTTAACCCCCGCATGCGTTAGCTCTTCAATTACCCTAGCATCCGATGATGACAACCTGCCCCAGTGGCTTACATGGCCGCCGGCACGCGCAATGGCTAACGACTGATTGACCCCTTTACCACCTAACCCAACCGTGTACTCACTGCTTGCTAACGTTTCACCTGGCCGAACTAAATGTGGCACATAATAGGTATGGTCAATGTTGATAGAACCAAAATTGAAGATCATTGCCTTGCCCTTCCGATTAAACAGTACCGTTCGATAATGACCAGGAGATAGTGCTTACTTTTCTCCACTAAAAAACAAAAGGCCAGTCAGCGCTAACGCTGACTGGCCTTACTCACCACTCTTGGCTGTGGTTACCCTTCGAGTACGAAAGGCGCTACATATTGCTCCACGTTATCGGGCGTGATAAGAATGCAATCATACAGCTGCTTTTCACCGTCTAACCCCGTTTCGCCGGAGCTAATATAGCGGTCAGCAATTCTCACGGCATCTTCAGCAAAGACGGCTACGGGCTGAAGCACCGTGTAGGCCAGCTCGCCTGAGCGCACCGCATCAACGGCATCCGGTGAGCCATCGAATCCGCCGACTAGCACGTTATCCAGCAACCCTTCCTGCTTGAGGGCAACAATAGCACCGAGTGCCATCTCATCATTGCCGCTGATGACACCATTGATGTCAGGGTTGGCACGCAGGATACTCTGCATCTTATTGCGTCCTTCCGTACGGTCCCAGTTCGCGATATCAGATGCTGCAAGGCTGAGATCAGGATACTGGCTTAACACGGTTTCATAACCATTTGAACGTGTGGCGGCATTGTTATCAGAAGGCGGCCCCATTAGCTCTACATAAGAGCCTTCGCCATCAAGCTGCATAGCCCATTCCTGTGCCCCAAGCGCCGCACCCTGCGCATTGTTGGACACAAGCTGCGCCATGGCCAAGCCCTGCTGATTGATCTCGGCATTGATAATAAAGACCGGAATGCCGGCATCAACCGCCTTTCTCACGGCACCAATCGAGCCATCGGCGTTTGCTGGGTCAAGGATAATGGCCTGCGCGCCATTAGTGATGGCAGTATCGACTTGATTACTTTCTGTATTGGTGTCGCCCACATGTGAGCTTACATTGGCTTCGTAACCAAGTTCTTGTGCTGTCTTCTCCGCAATAGCTCCCTCTGTTTGCCAGTAAGGGTTGGACATGTCGTTCACGATAATGGAGATCAGGCCCTTGTCCTGTGCGGCTAGCGAGCCGCTAAAGAGCATTGAGGCTCCGGCGAGTGCTGCAAAGAGAATCGTTTTGTTTTTCGAGAACGTTTTGTTTTTCGAGAACATAGTCATTTCCTAGCCGTTATGATTGTTAGCTCTTTACGAGCTGGACCTTGAAGGATCCGCGTTCTAAGCAACGCCACACTAGGTGGCTTTTGCTCTAGAATCGTCACGTGTCACCTCTGCATTATATTTTTTACTTATCTTTCGCCCTGCTTTTTGCTTTTTGCTGTATTGAATATTGTTAAGCATCACAGCAAAGACAATAACGCTACCGGTGAACACCATTTGCCAATAAGCAGACACTCCAATGATGACGAGGCCATCTGCAAGAAACCCTATGACAAAGGCCCCCAGTAGCGTATTACGTACCGTGCCACGACCACCCATGAGCGATGCTCCACCGATCACAACGGCAGCAATCGCAGTTAATTCATAGGTAGTGCCTGCCGTTGGGCCCGCAGACGTCAACTGAGAGGCCAGCACAATCCCTGCCATGGCAGCGCATATACCGGAAATAATGTAAACCGAGAGTTTGACACGCTTGACCGGCACACCAGAGAGCTCTGCTGCTCGCGCATTACCACCGGTGGAGTAGATCCAACGTCCAAAGGGTGTGCGGCTCAGCGCCAGCATACAAACCACCGCGACTGCAATGAGGATCAGCACCCCCACCGGCACACCGAATAACCGGTTAAATCCTAACCACTCAAACCCCGTGTTGCCCAAAACATCGTCCCCCCCTAGCTGGTTGAACGTTAGGCCATTGGTCAGCAGGAGCGCCGCACCACGAGCGACATAAAGCATGCCGAGCGTGGCAACAAAAGCAGGAACGTTAAAGTAGGCCACTAACACGCCATTAATCGCCCCCACAAAAGCACCTAATAAGCAGGTCAGCACGACCACGACCCAAACAGAGGGGAAAAAGGCAAGGTCGAGAGACTCTATCTCGATACCTTCAAGTAGCAGACCAGCAAACACCCCGCAGAGCGCAAGCGTGGAACCGACGGATAGATCGATACCCCCGGTAAGGATGACAAACAGCATGCCGATACCCAGTAAACCGAAGACAGCTACGTGCGATGACATCGTCAGAAAGTTACCCATCGAAAAGTAGACGGGTGACAGGATTGAAAAAACGATAATGATGGCAATCAATGCAAAAAACGCTCGTCCCTCAAGTAAAATTTTGACGATATCGAGCTGGCCATTTTCGGCGTGCGACGCCTTGTTGTTGTGACGAGACATTTTTATCACCTATCCGATTAAATGATTACGCGGCAACTGACTCACCCGAAGCGGCCATAATTTCTTCTTTTGTCACCCCAGGGCCGAATTCAGCCGAGACCTTCCCTTTGCTCATCACTAATATCCGGTGCGGTATGCTCAAGCACTCGCTCACTTCTGATGTCGAGAAGATGACCGCCAGCCCTTGGCGTGCGCCCTCGCTCAATAACTTGAACACCTCCGCTTTAGCACCGATGTCGATACCACGGCTTGGCTCGTCCAACATAATCACGTCAGGGTGCGTCGCCAGCATTTTTCCGATAACAACCTTTTGTTGATTACCGCCAGACAGCGAGCCAATGGCTGCTTCCCCGCCATCGGTCTTGATATGCACTTTGTCGATGGCCGAAGTAACCATCTCATTCTCTACACTGGATGAGGTGAAACCCTTTTGAGTGAACGCCTGAATACTGGCAAGCGACAGGTTCTGGCCTACCGACATGGTTTGAACCAGACCATCGCGCTGGCGATCTTCCGGCACGAGCACCAGACCGCGATTGATCCGCTGGGCAATTGAACAGTGCGATATATCGTTAGCGCCCAATACAATGTCGCCATGAGACTGTCGTGTGCGCCCCGCCACGCATTCCAACAGCTCGGTTCTGCCAGCGCCCATCAATCCATAAATACACACAATTTCCCCAGCACGAACGTCAAGTGAAAGATCGCTCACCACATAGCGGCCTGCCACCTTATCGTCGCTCACTGACAGCTGCTGAATAGAAAGCGCCACATCCCCCATGGTGTATCCTGTCGGCGGTGACCCTAAGTCAAACTGTTCGCCTACCATGTGCCTAACAATCCACTGAAGATCGATATCACTACGCGGCGCATAGGCGGTCATTGCACCGTCACGCAGAACAACGGCGTGATCGGTAATCTGTAGCGCTTCTTCAAGGTGATGGGAGATATAAACAATCGAGACCCCCTTCTTCTTAAGATCTCTGACCACTTTGAACAGTGTTTCAACTTCCGACGCGCTCAACGCCGAGGTCGGTTCATCCATAATGAGGATGCGCGAGTTCTTGGATAGCGCCCTGGCGATTTCAACAATTTGCTGCTGCCCTACGCGCAGATCCTCGACCGGAGTAAGCGGATGGATGGGTTCATCAAGCTCCTCCATAAGCAACTGAGCTTGATATGCTTCTTCCCGGAAATCGACGGCATTGCCTACGCGAGTCAGCTCACGTCCCATGAAGACGTTGTCACGGACATTGAGATTAGGCGCCAGGCTAAGCTCTTGGTGGATGATGGTAATGCCTAGCGCTTCAGCAGCCGATGGTGACAAAAAACTAACAGGCTCTCCTTCCAGAAGGATTTCACCGTCAGACGGCGCTATCACGCCAGACAATATTTTCATCAGGGTCGACTTACCCGCCCCATTTTCACCAAAGAGTGTAGTGACTTGGCCACGGTGGATATCAAAATTTACGTCTTTCAGTGCGTGCACGGCACCAAAACGCTTTTCGACATTACGCGCGGATAGGATGACGTCATTTGCAACCGGCTGTTTATGTGTATCGTTATGCATCGTCCGGCCCTCACTCCACGATCGCTATACGCACTGGCGTAATCAGCCAGTTACTGGGGTTAATCATGGTAAAGGCGCCTACAACATCAAGCGTTTCGCCCGTTAAATCCTGACCGGCAAAACCTTCAAGCACTTGACGCTTCATTTCTTCATTCAGTGCTGCCCCAACATTCTGAAACTCGATCTGATTGGTGAAATCACCAAACTGGATATCACCCGTAGCATCGCGCAGCGTAGTGCCGTTAATGGCAGGCCCTGTTTGAACACGAATGACTACATCCGAGGGCACCCCATCGACCTCAATGGAATAGATACCGGAGCGACCCTCTACAACCGATCCGGTAAAGGTCACCGGCACTACGTGACCAATGCCGGCAGCGACACCGTATGTTTCGCCTGCCTCACTCGCATCTTGGAGCACTTCATCTGCCAGCATTGCTCCCTCTACAGCGTTGGTTTCGATGTACTCTTGGATCACCGAAAAATTTTCTTCTGCGAAGTTTTGGGGTGAAAAACCCATTTCACTCTCAAGCTCGCTGATGGTGATCACTTTGGTATCCAGTGCCATAAGTGCAACAATCACCACAACGAAAACACCTGCAATATATGGTCTCGTTTTGGTCTTACCGGGCACTGAGTTCATAGTCACCGACATAGCAACTCCGGTTATCGTTATACTTGTTAGTGAAAAAGCAGCCTGTCCATTACGCCTGTTGGCTATTGGGAATTAACACCACCTTTAAAGCATCTGGATCATTGCGCATTAGCTCAAGCCCTTCATGGAATTTTTCCAGCGGCAATTTATGCGTTACCACATGACTGGTCGGGAAATCATCGTTACCAATGCCTTCAATCGCCAGCGGATAACAATAAGGACCTAAGTGCGCCCCCAGCACATCTAGCTCTTTACGATCACTAATAATGCTCCAGTCAACTGTGACAGGCTCTTTGAACACGCTAAACTCGACAAAACGTCCAAGCTTACGAATCATATGAAGCCCTTGCTCTACCGACTGCACCGCACCGCTGGCTTCAATATAAATATCGCAGCCATAGCCCTCTGTAATGCCTTTCACATAATCAACAACATCAACTTCAGCAGGGTTCAGGACAATATCCGCGCCGAACTGCTTGGCTAATTCCAGGCGCTTATTGTTCAGATCTAACACCACCAGTTTAGAAGCCCCTGACTTCTTAACGGCACCTATCATGCCCAGCCCCAAGGTACCTGCACCGGAGAGAACGACCACATCACCCAACTCAACTTGGGCACGTTTAACAGCATGCAAAGAGCAAGAATAAGGCTCTACAAGCACCGCTTTTTCTATTGGCAGTTCATCTGGCAATTTGTGGTTAATAGCCTCTTTGGGGAAGACCATGTAGTCCGCCATACCGCCATTCACGTTATCCTGAAAGCCGTACACGTCGTGCTTTTCACACATCCAATACTGCCCGCGATTACAAAATCGGCACTTCCAACAAGGCACAATCTGCTCAGAGATAATGCGGTCACCAATGGCAAAATCTTTAACGCCATCGCCCAGCGCCACAACATGTCCAATAAACTCATGACCTGGAATCATCGGCGCCTTGATGTAGGCGGGCTGGGTTTCATCTCCCCAGAAACTAGGTGCCCCCTCATATGCCTTAAGATCACCGGCACAGATACCGCAAGCTTCTACCTTAATGAGCACTTCACCTTCCGCTACTTGCGGCACGGAGACCTCTTCAAGGCGATAGTCGCCAGGGGCATAAGCCACAACGGCCTGCATCATTGCGGGAACTTCAGTGTGCTTGTTGTTGGCAATGCTCATATGTCGCTCCTCATTGTCTCTTATGGTGTATTTGTAACGACATCGCTCTAGTTACAAAAGATCCACACCTGAACATATGAATTAAGTACTTTTCCAAAAGCCCCGTCAATCCTTGTGACACGCATTCAGCCTTATACTTTAGGGTAATGATATAAAATACTGATAAATATAAATAAAAACACAACATGATGATCTATAACTTACGTTATGTAACATTATTAATAAATAATCAGGATTGTATATAGACACACAATGATCAAATGATCAGGCCAGTCAGTACATAATACCGCGCCTATATTCAGCATGAACGCGAATACACGCACCACAGACAGGAATGTAAGTAGACAGATGACCACACAGCTGGCCGTAGCTCTAAGACAGGGATTAGCGTTACAAATCAGCAAGCCTCATGTTCATGAGGCACAAGCTAGAAAACGGATAAAGAGAAATTAAGCTCGCCCATCGTTTTGAGTGGCTTCATCCAAACGAAGAATAGTGTGCGCATTGGTTAAACTGGTCGCCAACGTATTAATCACCCCCGTACGAAGCGCTCCCAGAATGCCGACTGCTTTGGTATTTTCACTGGCAATAGCAATCACATCGGGAATCCGCGCCAAATCCTGAATATTGAGCCCCACTACACGCCCCTGCATGGGCGTAATCGATGGCTGGCCGTGGATATCGATAAAGTCATATCCCATCATATCGCCCACTGTTCCAGAGAGTCGCGCCTCAGCAATTTCTTGGGCCGAAAACCATCCCATGCGCACCATGTTGCTGTCTTCACTTACATCACCGACACCAATCAGCGCCGTATCGGCGCGCCGAGCACGGTCTAACGTCTGACGTACGATAGAGTTTTCATACATCAAATCGCGCAGCTCACTATTCTGCACCAAGGCAGGCGCATAAAGCGTTTCACTATCTCCACCAAACCGACCCGCCAAGCGTCGGCAAATATGATCAGGATTCATATGCTCGCCAGCACGCAGCGAGCCGCCTATCGCACAAACGAAAGAAACGCTTAAAGACTCTGCCCGGAAAACATTATCAGCCACCGCGGCTACATTACGCCCCATGCCAACAGCGACAATCTGACCATCGATCAAACTTCTCGAAAGATGATCTGCGGCGAGACTCGCAACCGCTGAGCGCTGCACATCGGGATCAGCATTATCCAAGGCAATTAGCGCCCGTTTCAGCCCAAAGCGACGCTTCAACTCCTGCTCAATTTCCACACTCACGGCAGGATGCAAGCGCACTCGCACGTCTACTATTCCTTCAGCCTGGGCCCGCTTAAGCAATCGCCCTATGCGTACGCGTGAATGCCCCAACCGATTAGCAATAGCCTCTTGCGTCTCCCCTTGCACATAGTAGAGCGTTGAAATCTCAGTCATTAAATCGACATCAGCAGCGTCTTGGCTATTCATCCATAGCATCCAGGAGGTTATAAAAAGCAATTTGAAGAAGACTGAAAAAAACGAGGCTCCCGCATCAGACGGGAACCTCGCACCAAGACTTATAATGTCAGCTTAACTGACACTTTTTCAACAACGGGATTAGCGCTTGAATAATCAGTGAGAGTGAAACCGAGCCAGCATCGGGCGTGCCCAAGCTTTTCTCTGCCAGCGGACGGGCCCTGCCTATTTTAGGCAGCAAGTTCGCAGTGGCCTCTGCAGACTCACTAGCTTTCACAGCAGCCACTTCCCAACAAGGCACCACTTCCTTACCCGCTTCAGCCTCATGGGAAAGCACTTCGGAGAAAGGCACTAGCACATCGACCATCGTTTTATCTCCCACCGTCGCTTTACCGAACGCCATCACTTGCTGGCGCGCATCGAGCACGCCTGCGGCAAGGCGTCGACTTGATAGCGGCAGATCATTCCCTAGTGATTCACCAATTGCTTTCAAAATAACTCGCCAAAGAGCCCCCGAGGTACCGCCTGCCTTATCCGACCAACGCTGACCGGCCCATTGCAACACAGTTTCCGCACCGGCCCCTTCATTTAAAGCGTCAAGCGCAGCCTCAAGCGCCGCCTTACTGCCCCGCTGCATACCGATACCATGGTCACCATCACCGGCAACGGCATCAATTTTTCCCAACATCTCACAGTGCTCGTTGACGGTGCTTGCCAGCACCTCCAGTGCGTTAACAACTCCTCGTGCTAAGGTGCGGGAAGCCTCGCTGGCTTGCGGTATTTCCTCTTGCACAACTACTTCCACTTCAGCGGGATCCAACGCCTCTGCTGGCTTTACGCTCCCTTTACGATAGCCAGGCGCATCCGCCGCTGCGGTCCAAAGTGCCTGCATGTCTTTGTCTAACCAGAATAGCGTCAGCGACACACCCGCCATATCAAGACTAGTCACCAACTCACCTACATCGGGATCTACAATGACAAGCCCTGCGTCTTGCAACAGTTCGTCAACTTTACGATAAACGACGAACAGCTCTTCATATTTAATGGTACCTAACCCATTGAGAATCGGCGCAACATGAGCCCCATTTATGCTGATACCCTCAGGGACTTCTTCCAGCAACCGCTTAACCAGTATTTCTGCCAGCCTATCCGCCGAAGGGATACCCTCCTCGCTAATACCAGGCTCACCATGAATCCCCAGCCCAATGGCCATCCTGCCTTCGGGCACGTAAAAAAGTGAATCGGCCGCCCCTGGTAAAGTACAGCCAGCAAACGCCACACCAAAGGAGCGCGTGCAACGGTTTGCCTCTTTGGCCACGCTGACAACCGCTTCCAACGACAACCCCTGCTCAGAAGCAGCAGAAGCTGCCTTAAAAACCGTCAAATCTCCGGCGATGCCACGACGCTTATCGAACTCTTCCAGCGGCGCACTGGCTACATCATCGGTAACTAACACAATCTCACATGGAATACCCTCAGCGATCAGGCGCTCACGCGCCTCACCAAAATGCAGCACATCACCCGCATAATTACCAAAGGAAAGCAGAACGCCACCGCCGTTGTCAGCAGCTTTGGCCACTGAATACACCTGCTGAGACGAAGGAGAGCAAAACAAATTCCCCATGACGGCACCATGGGCCAACCCCTGACCAACCAAACCGGCAAACGTAGGATAGTGCCCGCCACCTCCTCCAATCACGACCGCAACAGCCCCCGGCTCACTGCGCGTACTGCGCACAACCCCTCCGGGCACAGCCATCAGCTTATCGCGATTCGCAGCCACCAAGCCTAAGCGGGCCTCTTCAGTAAAATAACTCGGATCATTGTAAAGGCGTGTCATCGCTATATACCCCAGAATGCGGGCAAATTGCACCTCTGCAACTTGCCAAATATTGTTATTAAACCTAGCGTTCTCACAAGCAAAAAATCACAGCTCTTCATTACCTAGCCGCGACTCATATTCAGCAATTTTGGCCAATTTTTGCGTAGATGCACCACCAGGAAATGTACTACTCAAAAACGTGGCCACAATAGACTTAGCCAGTTCAGGCCCAATCACTCTAGCCCCCAATGCCACAATCTGGGCGTTATTACTGGTCTGAGCCTTAGCGGCCGAGTAAGTATCATGGGCCTGCGCAGCACGTATACCTGGCACTTTATTCGCGGAAATCGCCACACCAATTCCCGTGCCACACACCAACACACCACGGTCAAAGCGCTTCTCTTTAATTGCGGTTGCTACCTCAAAAGCGATATCTGGATAGAGCACCGGCTGAGCATTAAACGTACCGAAATCTTCAACGTCATAGCCTAGCTCACGGATGTAATGAATCAGGGTCTCTTTTAAGTCGTAAGCGGCTTCATCACCACCGATCGCGACCTTGAGAGAAGGTGTCACGCTGGACATTCAAGCTCTCCCTTTGTAGGTGTTAGAAATGTGCCGACATCCAGCCAACCTAGCGAAACACTCTCACCAGCACTGGGTCGTCCACTGATTTACAGCTCAAATCTATCACCGACAGAACATATGTAAACATATCGATCATAAGTTCATTTCATTTCATCCAATTAAAAATTCTCAAAAAACCTCCACACAAACATAAAATGTTGTTTTAGAATAAAATAAACCACAAAAAGCAACTTGGCATTTCCTCGATATACTTTAGTATTACATACAATCTACCGAAACAACGCGCATGAAGTTTGACTTCACTCAATAAAAAACATCATTTGCTCATCTAATGTTCAATATATCTATAAAAAACACGATCGCTAACAACACTGTCGCCCAACTCGCAGCGCCCACACATTAGAGCAACGCAAGCCACTGCCAATAACATCAATACGCGGCAACACATGACCACAAGCCTCGAACAATGGATGTAGAGATATGACTAATCGTTTTGAGCTAGCCAATGCCATTCGCGCCCTTTCCATGGAGGCTGGGAGCACGCGCCGTTCCATATTCCTGAGCCGATCTATTCTGCCTGGGATG
>NZ_JBQDLQ010000067.1:0-18422 GCF_052095695.1 Halomonas sp. | reverse complement strand
CGCTGCCCGGCACTTTGAAACGCGGATTGCACCACATCAACCACCACCTGCTCAGGCAGGGCGGTGGAGTCGACAATCATCGCATTCATGCCGCCAGTTTCCGCGATTAGTGTGGCCAGCGGGGCATTTTTACGTGCCGCAAGGGCGCGGTTGATAATGTGAGCAGTGTCGGTGCCGCCGGTAAATACCACGCCAGTAATCCGCGGGTCGGAGGTCAACACGCTGCCTACGGTGGGGCCATCGCCGGGTAAAAGCTGCACAACGTCGCGGGGCATGCCTGCTTCGTAAAGCAGTTCAATGACACGGTGCGCGATAATCGAGGTTTGTTCCGCCGGTTTGGCTAGGACGGTATTACCCGATACTGCGGCCGCCACCACCTGACCGCAGAAGATTGCGACGGGGAAGTTCCAGGGGCTGATAGCAGCGAATACGCCTTTGCCGCCGATGATTAAACGGTTAGATTCACCGGTGGGGCCAGGTAGTACGATGGCGTCGCCGAAATCTTCTTCAGCGCGCATAGCATAAAAGCGACAGAAGTCGACGGCTTCCTTAATCTCATCGACGCCGTCGGTAAGCAGCTTACCGCCCTCCCGAGAGCACAGAGTCATTAACTCCGGCATGTGCTCTTCCATCAAATCGCCGAGGCGCCGCACAATGGCCGCGCGTTCGGCCACGGGCGTTGCATCCCAGCGGGGGAATGCTGCCCAGGCAGCGTCGAGTGCCTGGGTGGCCTGTTCTTTGCTAGTCCACTGTATGCTGCCCACCGTTTGGCGGCGATCAAAAGGGCTGGTAACGCTATGGGTAAGGGTTGCATCATCGGCAACATCAAAGGCGAGCTGCGGCTTAGCCGGATACTGCTTGTCCATAAACGTAGCCATCTTTTCCATCAGCGGATAGTAGTGGCTGCGGATGTTGAGATTCACGCCGCGAGAGTTGAGCCTTTTGGGGCCGTAAATATCCTTAGGCAGCGGAATATTCATGTTGGTCAAACTTTTTTGCTGGCGCAGCGTTTCGATAGGATGCTGGCACAGCCACTCAACTGGAACATCAGGGTCAACTAGCTGGTGGACAAACGACGAGTTAGCGCCGTTCTCAAGTAGGCGGCGTACCAAGTAAGGTAGCAGGTCTTTATGTGCGCCTACCGGGGCGTAAATACGGCAGTAGGTGCCTACAGGCGCTCGTTCAAGGGCCGCATCGTAGAGGGCTTCGCCCATTCCGTGCAGGCGTTGAAACTCAAACGGACGGCTATCGTCGTTGGCGAACTCTAAAATAGTCGTCACAGTGTGAGCGTTGTGAGTCGCGAACTGCGGAAAAATACGCCCGCGGGTATCGTTAGAAAGCAGGAACTGAGCGCAGGCAAGATACGCTACATCAGTGCCTGCTTTACGGGTGAATACTGGGTAACCGTCGACCCCCAGCTGTTGGGACTCTTTAATTTCGGTATCCCAGTAAGCGCCCTTGACTAGGCGAAGCGGAATTTCATCGCCCTGTTGCTCGGCTAGCCGGTTGATGTAGTGCAATACCGGCAGCGCACGCTTGGAGTACGCCTGAACTACTAAGCCGAAATGGCCCCAGCCTTTGACCGCTTCACTTTCATAAACCGCGCGAAAAACTTCCATTGAAAGCTCTAGGCGATCCACTTCTTCGGCATCGATAGTGACCGACACCTCTAGCTCGCGGGCTCTGCTAACCAGCTTTATAACGGTGTCGACCAGCTCGACAAGCACCTGCTCACGGCGGCCAAATTCATAGCGCGGATGTAGCGCCGAAAGCTTAATAGACACCGAGGGTGCCGGCGTTTTATCACCTAAGGTTTTACAGGTTTTGCCGACTTGTTCGATAGCGCGAGCGTAATCATCAAAATAGCGCTTGGCATCATCGCGGGTGCGCGCCGCTTCGCCCAGCATGTCGTAAGAATAGGTATAGCCTTTATTGAACAGTGGTTTTGAACGCTTAAGGGCTTCATTGATGTCCCGGCCCAGCACGAACTGTTTACCCATAATTTTCATCGCTTCGTACATCGCGCGGCGAATAACCGGCTCGCCCATGCGATTAACCATGCGATTGATGAAGCTGGCGGGCTGGCCCTCTTTAGGATGATCCATTTTGAGAACACGGCCGGTTATCAATAAGCCCCAGGTAGAGGCATTGACCATCCAAGAATCACTTTTACCCACGTGGGCTTGCCAGTCGGCAGGGCCCAGCTTGTCTTCAATCAATGCATCCGCCGTCGCCTTGTCGGGGATCCGCAGCATGGCTTCCGCTAGACACATCAACATTAGCCCTTCGTGAGTGTCCAGGCTGTATTGCTGCAGTAGTTCATCAATGGTGTCGACGGCTGTATCCATCTTCCGGACATCTTGAACCAGCGCCGCCGTGTTGGCTTCAATGCGGGTAAAGTCATCGTGGCCCGTATCCAGCACCTTGATCAGTTCGCTGACATAGGCGCTTTCATCCACTAAATAGTGATCGCTAACGCGAGCCATGAGTGTGTCGAGATCAGTTTGCCAGATGGCTGGGTCACGCATTTTCTTAGCATTGAGCATTGAAGCCCCCGGAAGTCTGAACAGAACGAATGGGTAACAGGGCATTAGGCCCAAGCGAATAAGCGAATGTAGAGTGCGACCACGTTGGGTGCATGCTGGTTTCAAGGTAAAACGTGTCAATTCCCCGGCAAGCGATGAGCCTTTAAGACTTTAGTAGAGTTTTTAATGTCCTGCTAGTGGCCCTGATGGGGGATTTGAAGAGCTAACATTCACTGGCGCCATATCGCTCTGGCGCAACTTGCGTGGCGACAATCCATAACTGCTGCGAAACGCATGTGAAAGTGCACTTTGATTGGCAAAACCTGTTTGCATCGCGATATCGGTAAGAGGAAGCCTACTTTGTAAAATCAGCTCACGCGCCGCATGCAACCGCTGGCGTTTAACGTATTGCCAGGGAGAGAGTCCCGTTTGCGCACGAAAACAATCGGAGAAATGCGCTTCGCTTAAACAGGCAATCTGCGCTAAATCGGCAACGCGCATGTCATCGGCGAGATGCTGGCGGATGAAGCGATCAATGCGTGTCAGGTTTAAGCGCTTCGGGCTGGTATGAGTGTCTTTGCCCAGTCGCGCCTTGAGTGCGCCCAGCATTGTTGCCGCTAAGCGATCTTGCTGAAAAGAATTGGTCGAAGTATCAAACTCTTGAGCAAGCTCACTTTGCATAAAGGCGAGGTAGTGACGTAGCGCGTTATCTAAGCCAAAAAAGCGCGGTGCATCAAATAGCGCCACCAGCTCACGGTTTTCTCCGGTCAATGCGGGGGCATCTTCTGGGAGGTCAAAGATTAGCTGTCGATTATGGCCGTAACCTGAATAGTAGTGCTCATGGTGCGCCGGAACAATACAGCCTGAAAATGCGTTGACGCGGCCGCCGAGCCCTTCGATTTCAAACTCCGATGAGCCACACATCGTAATTACGATCTGATGAAAGTCGTGCGTGTGGTGATGCGTAGCGCTGGCTAGCGGAATCTGACGAATCGTGCTGGGCATAATCGGGCTCCTGAGCCGCCATAGCTCTTTTTAAACAATCTTTTAAACAGTCTCTACTGCTCACGAAGGGCGGTATGAGCGGACAAATGATCGCGCAGAGCCTTGAGCTCTTCTTGGCCCTCTTGGTTAAGCAGTGGTTTGCCCTGTTCAATCATCCAGCGCCTACCATGCTGCTCCATTAAGTGCTCGCCGCGTCGCCGGATGCTTTCCAAATATTCATTATGGCGGATGGGATAGCCAATCGTCGCATTCCACTCTGTTTCGCTTACTTGGCTGTTAAGCGCCTTATCGAACAAGGCTATTAAATCCTTTGGTTCCGTGCGGTAGCGCGGCGTGCTTGACGACATTAGTACGAGAATGACCGCGCCAATCACCAGTAGACACACCGCGAACACTAATAAATACAGCGCCATTTTCTGTGCTCCTATCTATGTGAGTAGGCTTTATGTGACTAGGCTTGGCCGGTCAATAAATTGTGACTTAACTATACGCTTGGTGATCTTCACACGGAAAATTTACTTTTTTGCGAACTTTTCCTTCACAGCGTGTCTGAGTTAGTACAGGCAACATCGCGATAGCAGTCGCTAAAGTTGTTCTGGCTCTATATGTTTTGATCCCTTGCTTCCGTTACTCTTTGAGTAACGGTTTTTTTTGCCTATGTTCTGCGCCTCCCGACATTTTATAGCGGGTTAGTGGCATCGAATAGTCAACAATGCCACCAGGATATCACGCCGGGTGACGATTCCCACCAAGCGCTGCTGCTCAACCACCGGATACACTTTTGGCTTGGCGCCAATCATTTCTTGCGCCAGGTCGGTAATACTTTTATTAGGCGATACGCTGAGCACTTCATGGCGCATTAGCTCTTTTACCAGCGGTGCTTCGTGGTCATGATAGATACTGTCGAGTACTCGCCCTAGAACGTCCTGTTCTGAGATAAAGCCGATTAGCCGATCGGCTGCGTCAACGACCGGTGCACCGGGTAAACGGTGAAGTGCTAACCCTTTGGCTAGCGTAGTAATTGAAGCGTCTGGTGCTACTCGGTAGCAATCCCGAGACATAATGTCGCGAACGGTACTGGGATGTGCTGCTTTCATCGTTGCTTTGTTTACAGTTGTTTTGTTCATAGATGAGGTATGCATGGTGGTTGTACTCATCGTAGGCACTCCTTTTTCTTTTTCATCGCGTGCAGCGCCACTGCTGTTTAAAGGGCAATCCTTCGTGCTTGGCCTTAATGTATCATCGGCTCTATTAACTGTAGTTGAAACTGTAGCTGGAAACCGTAGCTGAATTAGCTTTTGATTCGCCGATGAAAGGCTGGCGCTATTCAACGTTTTGAGCATTGAATTTTATACGCTGTTACGGCTCTCATCATGAAAGAACTGTTATTAAACTCTGAAAGGACCCTCTGATGGATGCACGTGAGTATTTAAACCGGAAAGGGGTGGGCGTTGAGCGTGACCCTGATCGTCCAAATACCTTGGAAGAAAAAGCCTGGGAACGCGCGCGCGGTGCCGGTGATCAGCGGCCTAAATCCGGGACGCCCCATGATTGGGAAGATTGGGAACGCCACCATGATGATCTTGCGGAAGGTGCCGAGGCGTTAGAGCAGAAAATTGACAAAGATGCACATCGATTTGCTCAAGAGCAGGCGGCACCGGTTCGCGCTCGCCCAGCCTCAGCTGACGTTGAACACTTCACGCCACCGCCAGTCGCCGCCAGGGAGCAGCCGCAGAACCCAATACCAGAACAAGTAGCCGCGCCTACCGCGGGCTTAGCGCTGGCCTATCAAGCGCTGGCGATTTTGCTGCCGCCCTTAGCGGTAGGTTTAACGGAAGGTGGCGCTAAACGTATCGCTATTGCGGTGCTGTTAACAGTGGCGGGCTGGCTGCCCGGCGCTGCCTATGCTTTTTGGTGGCTGCAACGACGTTAACCTTTTTACATCAGACATGTTTACTGCTTGGCAGGCTGACCTAGTTGCGTATAATCCGCGTAAACTTATTTCAATAATGGGGTTTACGATGGGGTATTTAGTTGGCGTTACAGCGCTTTGGGCTTTTTCCTTTTCGCTAATAGGTGTTTATCTGGCTGGGCAGGTTGATAGCTACTTTGCAGTGCTATTAAGGGTATCGCTGGCGACGCTAATATTTCTGCCCTTTTTACGCCCAAGCCTGTTGCGAGGTAAGCAGCGTGTGGCGCTAATGGCGTTAGGCGCCGTGCAGCTGGGAGTGATGTATACCTTCTTCTACCAGTCTTTTTTACTGCTATCAGTGCCGGAAGTGCTGCTATTCACCATCTTTACGCCTATTTATATCGCACTGCTTGATGACTTACTGTTTGGCCGCTTTACGCCGATTTATATTGTGACGGCGCTGCTCGCTGTGATTGGGGCGGGCGTTATCCGCTATGACGGTATCGATAGCGGTTTTTGGACGGGCTTTTTAGTCGTGCAAGGGGCCAATCTTTGCTTTGCCGTGGGCCAGGTGGGCTATCGGCGTTTAGCGGCTGATTTACCGCCTACGCTTGCATGGCACAACGTGTTTGGCTGGTTTTTTATTGGTGCGATGATTGTGGCACTACCGGCATATTTACTCTTTGGCAACAGCGCGGCACTGCCAAGCACAGTTGTGCAGTGGGGCGTGTTGGCTTGGCTGGGTCTCGTCGCCTCTGGCGTGGGGTACTTTGCGTGGAATCAGGGCGCAACCAAGGTAGATGCGGGCACCCTAGCCATTATGAACAATGCGCTAGTGCCCGCCGGACTCATTGTTAACCTAGTGATTTGGAACCGCGATGCGGACATTCCGCGCTTGGTACTAGGTGCGCTCATCATGGCCGCATCGCTTTGGTTAAACCACTGGTGGTGCCAGCGTCGGCAAGTGGCGCCGGCCAGCTAATGTTCAAGCAGGGCTTAAGCCTATTTGCCCGGCAGGTAAGGTGTCTCCATAATGGCGACTTATGCTAGCGAGAGTCGGCCCATGAGCAACGCGTTACTACCAGACACTATGCCTACTGCAGGCGGCCCGTCAGACAAACCCTTTAAAACGATTGGGCTGATTGGTCGTTTGGGTAGCGATAAAGTGGTCGACTCCCTTCAGCGGCTGGTGACGTACCTTGTCGCGCATGGTTACAGCGTGCTGGTAGAAGACCGCACAGCCACTGCCTTGCCCAAGCATGGCCAACCAGAAGCTAGCCGTCGCGTATTGGGAGAGCTATGTGACCTGGTCATTGTTATCGGTGGTGATGGCAGCTTACTGGGAGCGGCGCGCACCCTATGCCGAAGCGGTACGCTCATTTTGGGCGTTAACCGTGGACGGTTGGGGTTTCTAACCGATATTTCTCCGGACGAATTGGAAACCCGCGTTGGTGAAGTGCTGGCAGGCGAGTTTGAGATCGAGCAGCGCTTTCTACTTGATGCGGTGCTTTATCGTAACGGGATCGCTGTTGGTAATGGCGATGCTTTGAATGAAGTCGTGCTTCATCCGGGTAAAGCAGTACGCATGATTGAGTTTGAGTTGTTTATTGATGGCCAGTTTGTTTATAGCCAGCGCAGCGACGGTTTGATTGTTGCCACGCCAACCGGCTCAACGGCCTATGCGCTATCGGGGGGTGGTCCAATCATGCATCCAAAGCTAGACGTGGTGACGCTGGTGCCGATGTTTCCTCATACGCTATCGAGTCGGCCCATTGTTATTGATGCTGCCAGCGAAATTCGCATTCACATTGGCGAAACGAACCAGACCTATCCGCATATTAGCTGCGACGGCCAGACACGGGCGGTGGCCAAGCCCAACGATGTGCTGGTCATTACACGTAAGCCTGAGCGAGTGCAGCTGGTACATCCTATCGGCCATAATTTCTACGAAGTACTGCGCAGCAAGTTAGGCTGGAGCCATCGGTTGGGAGATTAAGCATGCAGCGTCAAACGCAGGGCAGGCTCCCGTTAGAAGGCTATGACCTGATTGGTGATGTGCATGGGTGCGGCGTTACGCTTGCCTCGTTACTAGAAAAACTGGGCTATCATCAAAGCCGCGGCGTTTATCGTCACCCGCGCCGAAAAGTTGTTTTCTTAGGTGATTTGATTGATCGCGGGCCGCGTATTCGCCTAGCGGTGACTATCGCCCGTCGGATGGTGGAGCAGGGCGAGGCATATATTGTGATGGGTAATCACGAATATAATGCCTTAGCATATACTCACCCTGGGCCTACGGGCAGCCATAAACGGTGGTTGCGCGAGCATACGCCCAGGCATAACCGCATTATTCAAGACACATTGGCGCAGTACAGTGATTACACCAATGAATGGGATGATACGCTGGCGTGGTTTAAAACCATTCCGCTATGCCTAGAGTTAGAAGGCATCCGCGTGGTGCATGCTTGCTGGGACCAGCAACTGATTGCCGAGCTTAAACAACGCCGTCCTGACTGCCGTATGGATACGCAATTCTTAGTGGAATCAACGGATCCCTCTACCCAAGCGTTTCGTATTTTAGATCGCTTGACCCGAGGCCCGCATGTCTCGTTACCTGATGGCATTGCAATACACTCAGGTGACGGATTTACTCGGCAAAGTTTTCGCGCCCATTTTTGGGCTCAGGCGCCGCAGCAGTGGGGGGATGTCGTCTTTCAGCCGGATAACTTACCCGGCGATCTCGAAACTCGCGAACTATCAGACCATGAGCGCCGACAACTTAGTTATTATGGCCCTGAGCAGCCTCCGTTATTTATTGGGCATTATTGGTGCGAGGGTATACCAGCATTACCTGCCCACAATATCGCCTGTTTAGACTATAGCGCGGTTAAATATGGGCGTTTGGTAGCTTACCGCTGGAGTGGAGAGACGACGTTAAATGCCGATCACTTTGCTTGGGTCAAGGTGCCTAGAGAGGAGCGAATGCTACCCAAGCCATGGGAAATAGATTTCGATTAGTGCCTTTTTTTAAAATTTACATATCTTTACATAATTTTTGCAAATCAGATGAACTAACCCAGCTGTCGGCTATCAGAGTAAGTGTTCCCTTGAATGATCCCTTGCTTTTATTCTCCGGCGGTCCTTACCGCCGGTTTTTTTTGCCTGTCTGTTGGCTTTCCAGCGCGTTAGTTACCATCGTTGCAATGAACACCTACCCGCTGCGGTCAATATGCCGCGAGCGCTTTGATTAGAGGGATGTTATGCATCCAGTGATGCTTTTACCCGATCACGCGGATACCAGCGAACTGCGCCAAGCATTATGGCGCCATCGTATTGGTCACCGGATTACCGACGAGGCCGACGGCCAGCTATTATGGATCGCCGACCCTCGCCAGCAGGGTGAGCTCACCGCGCTTGTCGAGCAGTGGAAGCGGGGTGAACCCCTAGCGCTTCAGCAAACGACTAAGTACCCGCGTTCTATGGCCAACTCGCTTACATCGCTGCGTCAAGTACCGGTCACGTCGCTGATGATTGTTCTTAGCCTAGTGGTGTTTGCTCTGATCGAAATGTTGGGCAATCAGCTAATCGTTGCCTTAACTATCGTGCCCGTTGGCATTTCTGGTGGTGAGCTGTCGTTTGGTAACCTGTCGCAAATGCTCTCCTCAGGACAAGTATGGCGATTGCTATCGCCGGCTTTTCTACATTTTGGCTTGATGCATCTCATCTTTAACTTGATGTGGGTATGGTACTTCGGTCGTCAGGTTGAAGCCTTACAAGGCAGCCGGACTATGCTATTGCTGCTTATTGTTGCCGGTATCGGTGCGAACATCGCTCAATATATGACCGGTACCGTGCTGTTTGGTGGCATGTCGGGCGTGGTGTATGCCCTGTTAGCGCACGTTTGGCTTATGTCGCGCCGAGTACCCCAAAGCGGCTTTTTTGTGCCCCAAATGTTAGTGGTATTTATGCTGGGCTGGATGGTATTTACCATGACGGGTTTGGCAGGCAGCGTTGGCTTTGGCAATGTCGCTAATGAAGCGCATTTGGGCGGGCTACTCGTGGGCCTTGTCACAGGCTGGTATTATTCATCCCGCCGTTTGAAAAATAGTTAAGAGGCCTGCAATGAGCGAAATGACCTTCGATAAAATGATTAACCAAATGACCCCGGCGATCTATGAGAGCCTTAAGCAGGCGGTGTCGCTGCGCAAGTGGCCCGATGGCCGCCGATTAACGCCAGAGCAGACCGAGCTGTGCTTGGAAGCAGTGATGCGCTATGAGTCAGAAAATAACGTGCCGGAAGAGAGTCGGGTGGGTTACTTAGAGCAGCGCACCTGCGGTGCGGCGGCGACGGGCGCAGGCGTAACGCCAGAAATGGCGGGCTTGGCTCGGGATGCAGCGCGTGATTGAAGCGGCAGTACAAGGTTGTTTAAGTAAAATGACGGTCGCGTTACCAGACCATCAAGATGACCAAGTGGTCTACCATTTACGTGCCGGTGAGCACCGCGTTGCGCTTAATGAGCGCATTGGTGAGCCGATCAGCCTACGTTGGACAGGCGCCATTGCATGTACTCACTGCGGGCGAGCCACGAAAAAAAGTTTTGCCCAGGGCCACTGTTATCCGTGCTTTAAACGATTAGCGCAGTGCGATACTTGTATTATGAAGCCGGAAACCTGCCACTTTTTTCAAGGCACCTGCCGCGAGCCCGAATGGGGCGAGCGCCATTGTTTTCAGCCTCATGTGGTGTATTTGGCCAACTCTTCTGGCCTCAAGGTAGGCATCACGCGCAAAACACAGATGCCTACCCGTTGGTTAGACCAAGGCGCGATTCAGGCGCTGCCTATTCTGGAAGTAGATACTCGCCAGCAGTCAGGGTTCGTCGAAATGCTGTTCAAAGAGCAGGTTTCAGACCGCACTAACTGGCGCGCTATGCTTAAAGGCGATGTCGACGTAATGGATTTAAGCGCTGAGCGTGACCGTTTGCTTAGCCTGTTGTCTGATGGCTTGAGCCAGCTACGTGATACCCATGGCGTGGATGCTATTCGCACGTTAGACCAACCGGCGCATCATTTTCACTACCCGGTTAGTGTCTTTCCAAAAAAAGTTGCGTCGCATAATTTTGATAAGCAGCCGCTGGTGGAAGGCGTGCTGCAAGGTATTAAAGGGCAGTATTTGATACTCGATAGCAGTGTGATTAACCTGCGTAAATTTACGGGTTATGAGATTCAAGTGAGTTAGGTCGCTACGCTAATCTGTATAGCCAAGCACTTGTTTTAGCCGCTCAGCATGCGTGGCTACCCAGCGGGGGTCAATCGCGCCCCAATCTCGAATCTGGTAGCGGCCAATGTTATGTCGTTGGCCCTCATCTTTAGTAAAGACACACTCAATATCCAGTTCGGCAAGCGATGCTATCGTGTCCTGAGCAGTGCGTCGTGGCATGCCGGTGGCCTCTATTATCGCAGGGACACTGGCAATGCCTTGTTCAATCAAATGGGCCACGTATAAACGTCTATAAAAGCTTGATTTGGTTTTACTAAGGTCGGGCATGGGGCTTCCTTTGCAGCAAACGTAGTAGCGACGCTGCCTAGCTTAAATGAATAAATCTCCTTGCGCCCGTGGTGGACGAAAATCGCGCGTGTTTAAGCCCTGCTCAGTACGATCCTGCATCTTCCATTGGCGGCTGGCGCGGGCGAAGCGTTGCGCGATCAAATCTGCAAAGACGCCTTCACCACGAAAGCGTTTACCGAACTGCGCGTCGTATGCTTTACCGCCTCGGCATTGGCGCATTAGGCTCATGACTTTAGCAGCCCGCTCTGGGTAGTGTGTTTCCAACCACGCCTCAAACAGCGGTGCGACTTCATAGGGCAAGCGCAGCAGCATCCAGGCCGCGGTGCGTGCACCGGCCCGGCTGGCCGCTTCCAATAGTTTTTCGATTTCGTGATCAGTAAGCCCTGGTATCACCGGCGAAATCAACGTTCCCACCGGAATGCCCGCCGTATTCAGTTCCCGTATCGCTCTCAAACGTGCCTGGGGCGACGCCGCACGTGGCTCTAAGGTGCGTTTTAAGTTGGCATCTAGGCTAGTTAAACTGACAAAAACACGTACTAAACGGTGCTCGGCCATCTCGGCCAATAGCTCTAAATCACGCAGCACTAAGGTGCTTTTAGTCACAATGGTGACGGGGTGGCGGCATGCTAATAGCAGTTCCAACAACCGGCGGGTGGTTTGTTGGGTAGCCTCTAAGGGTTGATAACAGTCGGTATTACCAGAAAGATTAATTGGCCTGCACACATAGCTGGGGTGGCAAAGCTCCTCCGATAATTGCTCCACCAAACCGCGGCGGGCAATCAACTTGGTTTCAAAATCTAACCCAGGCGATAGATCCCAGTAGGCATGGGAAGGGCGGGCATAGCAGTAAACACACCCATGCTCGCAGCCGCGATAAGGGTTTAACGAGCGATCAAAGGGTAAATCCGGCGATTTATTCCACGACAACGCACTCTTGCTCACTTCCTCACGCACTTCCGTGGCAATGGTCGTGGAGGTCTCCTCGCGCCACCAACCGTCGTCTTCTGCAATGCTGTGGGTCGGCGCGAAGCGATTGTGCGGATCATATGTCGCACCGCGACCCTTGTAGGTAGTTGGCTGGAAAGGCTGGCCAAGAGATGCCATGCTTTCACCTCTTTAGTGATTTTATATACAGTAGTTGCGGGGCGAAAAGAAATCAATAGCCACCCAGTTGTTGAGCAAGTGATAAAGTGAATCAGGCGCTACCTAAGGCCCTATTACGACGTTAAGGTATTTGCAGGAACTGACTATTAACGCGTTACTGAGGAAGCATTATGTCGAAAGTAGTCATCGTGACAGGAGGAAGCCGTGGTATTGGGGCAGCGACCTCATTACTGCTAGGCGCTAAAGGCTATGCGGTGTGCGTAAACTATCTTACTAACCAAGAGCGAGCACATGAGGTGGTTGATTCCATTATTCGTGACGGGGGCAGGGCCTTTGCTTATCAAGCCGATGTCAGCAAGGAAGCCGATGTCATCCGCTTGTTTGATGCGGTAGAGGCTCACTTTGGCAGTGTGACCCACTTGGTTAACAATGCGGGTATTTTGTTTACGCAATCCAAGTTCGTTGATATTGACTTTGAACGCTTCAAACAGGTGATAGGCAGTAACGTGGACAGCTGTTTTCTTTGTTGCAGAGAAGCTATCCGGCGCTTTGGGCAAGGCGGTGCGATCGTCAATGTCTCTTCGCGCGCCTCACAAACAGGCTCGCCCTTTGAGTACGTTGACTACGCCGTATCGAAAGGAGGCATGGACACGCTGACTAAAGGATTATCTTTAGAAGTTGCTGCCTTGGGTATTCGTGTCAACGCCGTTCGCCCCGGATTTATCTATACCGATATGCATGCCGATGGGGGCGAGCCAGGGCGGGTTGACCGTTTAGCACCGCAGATTCCTATGCAGCGTGGCGGTACCGCTGAGGAGGTAGCGAATAGCATCGCTTGGTTGCTTTCTGATGAAGCCTCTTATGTGACGGGATCATTTATTGATGTAGCGGGCGGTCGGTAATGTTGAGCAGGCCATAATCACAACAGCCGGGTAATCCTGTTCGCGTCAACCAATAGCAGTTGACTCCGCGAAGCGTTGTAATAAAAAACCAGCCAACGTGTGAATGCCGACCTTCATGGCCATTCCTTCGTGTTATTAATAGATATTAACGGCTATTTCGAATCTGATTTTAGTAATATCGACTAATCACAGTTTTTCGACTGCCAAATATAAGAGGCGTTTGGATAGATATGACTTTCGTGAGCCCTGTCACTCTTAAAGCGCACGGTGTAAAACTTGAGCCATTAGCGCACGACCACGAAGCAGGCCTGCGCGCCGCTGCTGCCGATGGTGAGTTGTGGAATCTGCGCGTCACAGCAGTGCCTTCGCCTGATGAAACAAGCGCCTTTATTGAAACCGCCTTGAAAGACCGAGAGGCAGGCCATCGCTTTGCTTTTGCCGTTATAGATGAGGCCAACGATACCGTGCTTGGCACGACGAGCTATCACGACATCTTGCCGAGGTAAAACGGGTAGAAATTGGCCACACCTGGTATGCCAAACGCGCGCAGCGTACCCATATCAATACCACCTGCAAGCTGCTGCTGTTAACGCATGCTTTCGATACGTTGGGTTGTAACGTGGTTGGCTGGCGCACCGACAACTTCAACTACGCAAGCCAACGTGCCATTGAGCGCCTGGGGGCTAAAAAGGATGGTGTGATACGAGGGCAAAAGCTGCGCCGTGATGGCACTATTCGAGACACTGTGATGTATAGCCTGCACAGGGGAGAGTGGCCAGAGGTGTATGCGCATCTTAACTACTTATTGAGCCAGCCCAGTCGCTAATCAATAGGCGACTAACTCATTAGTCGCTGCCTTTACGCTCATCGTAGGTAAAACGCTGATCATATGCGCTACAGGCTAAGCGAGAAGGCCTACGAATTTTTAATATGCAGCCAAGTTTTTCTTTGCTCCTAATGGAGTCAATGGGATAGAGTTAAATTTGATGGTTGCATGACATCGGTTAATTTCCCGTCGCGTTTATTGAGATTATGTCGCTTTCCGTCTAATCACTGTTAGACGGCACAACCAAGATCAGGGGGCACATGGAACTGTCTGAGATTGAACAAGTAGGAGAAGCTGAGCAATACCACCTGAAGGCTCTCTTCATTCTTCATGAGGTTCAAGCAAATAAGCAGGTTTACGGATCCAATTCCGCCTTGTCTGGTGCAACTCCAGCAAACGTCGATTTGGCCCTGCAATACATCAATCGCTCAATTGAACTCATCCCAGACAACCCTGTATATCTCAACCTGAAAGCGTTGTTACTCTGGGAGGGGCATGGAAACAAAGAAGCCGCCCTCCCTCTCTTTGAACGGGCGGCTCAACTCAATCCCAGAGACATCGATATTCAGAACAATTTGAATGCAGTCAGATCGTCTCAATGCGTTGTAGCAACTGCTGCGTTTGGATCGCCGCTTGCTAGTGAAGTGAACACTCTTCGCGCTTGGAGAGACAAAGCACTACGCAAATCCGTACTGGGCAAGCTGTTCATCGCCACGTATTACATAGTCAGTCCGCCACTTGCACGTCTTGTTCGCCGCAGCAACATCCTGCGCGCTATTGTCCGCGCGGGTCTGCGGCCTGTGATCAAGTACGTAAAACCGTACTCACGGTCCGTCTAACAATTCATTCAAGCCGAACCCGTTTTGCGGGTCGGCTTGATTCAAGTGTTGAGGCTGTCACTGAAAGTAGTATGACGCCGCTACTGACCAGAGTAGGAAAAATGCCTCGGCGTTTGTCAAGGCACTTTGCGTGCTATCGTTTAAAACGGCTTTATCAGCCTAAACTTTCTTCTTTCCCGGCTTTATGCCTTTTTTGGCTAGGCCATCATCTTCAGCACCACCACCCGAAAAATGCCCCCGCACCAACTCCAACAATCCCTGCGTAGAAGCATCGAAATCCGCCGCATTGGTATCAATGCGCTCGCTGATTTCACCGGCAATACGCTTGCCTAGCTGTACACCCCATTGGTCGAACGAGTTGATGTTCCAGATCACGCCTTGCACGAACACTTTGTGCTCGTAAAGCGCAATCAGTGCGCCCAGGTTGCGGGGCGTGAGTTCATCCAGCAGTAGCGTGCTGGAAGGACGGTTACCGGGGCAGCTGAACGGATCTTGCTGGCTATCTCCCTGGCTGCCTTCCATGAAGGCATTGGCCTGGGCGAGCATGTTGGTTAGTAGGGCGAAGTGGTGATCTTCCATGCCCGGCTCAGGTTTGAGCGAAGCGATGAAATCAATCGGCACATAGCGCGTGCCCTGGTGCAGCAGTTGGAAGAACGCATGCTGGCCGTTTGAGCCGGTTTGCCCCCAGACAATCGGGCCGGTTTTGTAGTTGACCGGGTGGCCGAATATATCCACAGACTTGCCGTTGGACTCCATATCCAACTGCTGTAAAAAAGAGGGCAGCTGGTTGAGCGCCTGGTCGTAGGGGACGATGGCCTGGGTTTCTGCGCCGATAAAATTGATGTACCAAATGCCGATCAGTGCCATCAGTACCGGCATATTTTCCGATAGAGGCGCATGGATAAAGTGATTATCCATCTCGTGAGCGCCTTCCAATAGCTCGATAAACCCCTCAAAGCCGATGGAAAGCGCTATCGGTAGTCCAATCGACGACCACATGGAGTAACGCCCGCCGACCCAGGCCCAAAACTCGAATACGTTCTCTTCGCGAATGCCGAATTCCATGGCCGCTTTGCGGTTGGTGGAGGCCGCCACAAAGTGGGCGCCTACATCGGCGTCTTCACCAGCATTCTCCAGGAACCAGCGCCGCGCGGTTTTGGCATTGAGCAGCGTTTCCTGGGTCGAGAAGGTCTTGGTCGAGACGATAAACAGCGTCGTGGCAGGGTCAAGCCGTGAAAGCACCTTCTGGATATGAGTGCCGTCCACGTTAGAGACAAAGTGAAAGTGCATGTCGGGGTGGCGATATTTAAGCAGCGCGCGCACGGCCATATTAGGGCCAAGGTCCGAGCCGCCAATGCCGATATTAACCACGTCCTTGATCGGTTTGCCGCTGTAGCCTTTCCATTCGCCGCTACGGACAGTTTCCGAGAATTGCTTGATCTGCTCGCGAGTCCGCGTGATCTCCGGCATCACGTCTTCACCGTCGACATACACTGGTTCATCGCTGAGATTACGCAGCGCAGTATGCAGTACCGGGCGATTTTCGGTGACGTTGATAATGTCACCAGAGAACATCTGCGCGCGGCGTTGAACTAGCGCGGAATGGTCTGCCAGTTCAATCAACTTAGCGAGTACTTCATCAGAAACGTGATTTTTGGAGTAATCAAGAAACAGGCCGCCCACGCGTAAACTCATTTTCTCAAAACGCTGCGGGTCATGGGCAAAGTAGTCACGAATACGGTCGTTCGTGGTTTTGTCGCGTAGGCGATCTAGCGCTTGCCAGGTAACACTGCGAGTCAGCTGAAACATTGAGCGATCCGTTCGTTATAAGAGGCTGTTAAAAGCGGAATGGCTTATATCGACATTATGTAAAAATACTACATAAAAAAGTGTGCAAAGGGGAGCGTGTTGAAGCTCTCAAAGTGATTAACTGCGTAAAAATACGTGTTGTTAGCGATAGGCAGGTGTGCTTGCCTGCCTAGCGTCTATTGTTTCGGAGCATTTAGCTGGCGACAGCGACCTGGGCGGCGCCGCGCTTGATAAACGCATAGCTTAAACCTGTCACCAGCGAGCCCGCGACAATGGCGCCAAGGTAAAGCAGTGCAGGGGTGATGGCATTGGGTATGAGCAGTACAAAAATACCGCCGTGAGGCGCCATTAACTTTGCGCCCACGAGCATCGAAAGGGCACCGGTTAACGCACCGCCTGCAATACAGGCAGGAATGACCCGCAGCGGATCTTTCGCCGCAAACGGAATGGCCCCCTCACTGATAAAGCAAAGACCAAGCACGAACGATGCTTTGCCCGCTTCGCGCTCCGGTGCAGAAAATTTGTTACGCGCCACAAAACTGGCAATCCCCATACCAACGGCCGGCACCATACCCGCTGCCATAATCGCCGCCATGGGGCCGTAGGTTTCCGAGGCCAGCAGGCCCACGCCAAAAGTGTAGGCGGCTTTGTTAACCGGGCCACCCAGGTCAAAACACATCATCGCGCCCAGAAGAATGCCCAGCAGTACGGCATTGGTTGAGTCCATTGAAGCGAGGAAGCTGGTTAAGCCGGATAGAATCGCCGCAACCGGTTCACCAATCACGTAGATCATGGTCAAGCCGGTGACCAAGCTAGCGACCAGCGGAATGATCAGAATCGGTTTGAGAGATTCAACGCTGGAGGGCAGCTTGACATACCGCGTCACCGCCAGCGCCACATAGCCCGCCAGGAAACCTGCCAAAATACCGCCGATAAAGCCGGAGCCGATATTGGCCGCTAACATGCCGCCAATCATACCGGGTGCGATGCCGGGGCGATCGGCGATGGAGTAGGCGATGTAGCCCGCCAACACGGGAATCATCAGGGCAAAGGCGGTACCGCCGCCAATTTGCATCAGCGCTGCAGCGAAACTGCCTTCTTCCTCCGCGGCATTGATGCCAAACATAAACGACAGTGCGATCAATAAACCGCCTGCCACCACCATGGGCAGCATAAAGGAAACACCGGTAAGCAGGTGCTTATAAACGCCTTTCTCTTTGGCACTCTTATTCGCGCTGCCTGCGCTGTTGCTACCACTCTCTATAGCAGCCTCGCTGAGCGCGGCTTCAAGAGTGGGGTGTGGCTTTTTCAGCGCGTTGCCGGTTGAGGTGCGGTAGATACGTTTGCCTGCGAACCGCGCTGGATCAACATCAATATCACAAGCCAATACGACCACGTCGGCGTCGGCGATCTCTTCTTCCGTCAACTGATCTTGGGCACCTACCGAGCCTTGAGTCTCTACGCGAATGGCGTGGCCCATGGCTTTGCCTGCTTCCGCTAGCGCTTCGGCGGCCATAAAGGTGTGGGCGACGCCGGTGGGGCAGGCGGTGACGGCAACGATTTTCTTGCCACCCGTTCCACTTGGCGTTTCGGCTTTGACCGTAGCAGCCGGGGCGCTATAAATAGGTGCTTCACGCTTGGCTTGGGCAAGAAAATCACTGGGGTCGGGGAGGGCGCTGGCAATCGGTGCTTGGAATAGGCGCTTGCCCTCGAAGCGCTCCGGGGCCGGCACATGGTCGGCGGCCACTACGATTAAGTCGGCGTTGGCGATCTGCTCGGCTGTGGCGGCCTGGAGAGGGGCGACTTCCCCGTGCATTTCCACGTGGGCCGTCCAGCCTTGGCGCTGGGCTGCTTGTTCCAGGCGCTTAGCCGCGAGGAAGGTCGTCGCCATGCCGCTGGGGCAGGCGGTAATCAGAATAATATTCATAGCGTGGCTC
>NZ_JBQDLQ010000066.1:0-18436 GCF_052095695.1 Halomonas sp. | reverse complement strand
CGATTTGATCGAGCAGCGCATCGGCAAGCTCGGCACCGGTTTCCGCTTGACCACGAGTGAAGGTATGGCCCGCCTGAAGCGTATGCGGCAGGTGGGTGACATCCATCAACTGGCCGTAGTGTTTACGGTTGCCGCCGATACCGCCCAGGCTGGTGCCGCCGATGTTCACCCCGTGATAGCCCTTGGCGCGACCAATCATGCGGGTCTTTTCAGGTTTTCCTTTCATCCGCCAGTAAGCCTTGGCCATCTTGACCGAGGTATCGGCGGCCTCTGAACCCGAGTTGGTGAAGAACACATGATCCAGCCCAGCAGGTGTGAGGCTAGCGACCTTTTCCGCCAGTTTGAATGCCAGCGGGTGAGCAAGCTGAAAACCGGGGGCAAAGTCGAGCGTGCCGAGCTGCGCCGCTACAGCCTTTTGGATCTCTTCGCGGTTGTGGCCCGCGCCGCAAGTCCAAAGCCCGGAAAGCGAGTCGAACAGCTTACGACCCTGGTCATCAATGTAGTAGCGCCCTTCCGCCCCAGCGATCACTCTCGGGTTAGCATGAAAATCACGATTAGCGCTAAACGGCATCCAGTAGTGATGGTTGAGCGCTGTTTTTGAAGGCGTATCTTCCTGAGAAGAGTGCGAAGTTTGAGACTTCGTTTTGCTTTTTATTCCAAACATGGTGTCCAGCTCCATCGTATGAGGCATGAACTCAGCATGCGCCACCGGACACGTTTATAAAATTACGCTTTTCTTTTGTTCACGTTAGAGAATCTATACGTAACACTGGCTTTTTTATCTCTACTCTAGCAATGAGCCAAACAATAATCGGGGAGTCGCCAGCTTCCTCCGTGCTCAATAAAAGGAAGTCATATGAACTCGTTTGCTGAACCGAAAATCGCTACAGCTGATTTGCGCACTGACAGTGACCGCCTCTGGGAAGCACTAATGGAGATGGCCAAGCTAGGCGCCACTCCTAAAGGCGGGGTCAATCGCCAAGCGCTCACCGAGCTTGAACGCCAGGGGCGTGATCTGTTTATTCAGTGGTGCCGCGCCGAGGGCTGCACAATTCGCATCGATAATATCGGCAATATCTTTGCCCGCCGTGAAGGCAGCGATCCCAGCGCCAAAACCGTGATGGCGGGTAGCCATCTGGATAGTCAGCCTACCGGCGGCAAGTACGATGGTTGCTTTGGCGTGCTCTCGGGCTTAGAAGTGATCCGCACTCTTAACCAGCACAACATCACTACTCAGTCCCCTATCGAGGTCGTGGCCTGGACCAACGAAGAGGGCTGCCGCTTCCCGCCCTGCATGATGGGCTCTGGTGTATTTAGTGGCGTGCTGGAATTTGACACCATGATGGCGCGCACTGACGCTGACGGCGTGACAGTTAGCGATGCCCTAGACACCATTCGCTATCGTGGTAGCGATGAAGTGTCCCCAAGTGAGATCAAAGCCTACTTTGAACCACACATTGAGCAGGGACCTATTCTGGAAGGTACCGACACTACCATTGGCGTAGTCATCGGTGGCTTGGGGCAGAAGTGGTTTGATCTCACCCTGACCGGGCTTGAAGCCCATGCAGGCCCTACACCGATGCACCTGCGCCGAGACGCCATGATGGGCGCGGCGGAAGTCACTCAAACGCTCAACCGCATCGCTAACGAACACCAGCCCCACGGTCGTGGCACAGTCGGCTGTATGACCCTGCACCCAGGTTCACGCAATGTAATCCCCGGCCAAGTCAAAATGACGCTGGATATGCGCCACTGGGAGCCTGAAGCTCTGATCGAAATGGCCCAATCAGTAGCCACCGCCGTTGAGGAAATTTGCCAGCGTCATGGGCTGGAATACAAGCTAACACCTACTGCGGATTTTGCCCCTGAGCACTTCAATAAAGCGTGTGTCGACACCGTGCGTCAGGCAACCGAAAAGCTCCAGCTCTCGCATATGGATATCATTAGCGGTGCAGGCCACGATGCAATGTTTGTCGGCCGAGTCGCTCCCGCCGCGATGATCTTTATTCCCTGCAAAGATGGTATTAGCCACAACGAGATTGAGAGCGCTAAGCCGGAACATGTGCATGCTGGCTGTAATGTTTTACTCCATGCCATGCTGAATGCGGCTGTTGTCGCTTAAATGGCAATAAACGCTACCGCACGGTATTCGTGCGGTAGCCGATGGATTACAACACCACGTCATAGCCTTCAAACTTAGGCGGGCCAAGATAGATCCCTTCCGGCGCTTTGGCATTGGCGTGGGCTTTGCGGAAGGCGTCTGACTTGGTCCAGTCGCGGAAGGCTTCTTCTGATTCCCATACGCTGTGGGAGATAAACACGGTGTGGTCTTCCTGGCTTTCGCCTTGCAGCATTTTGAACTGCTTAAAGCCCGGCACTTCATCTAAGTGAGAATCACGATTGCGCCACACCTCTAAAAAGTCCTCTTCGCGGCCTGGGGCAATACGGAAACGGTTCATGGCGATATACATTATGACGCTCCTGTTAGAAGGGTTCTGCTGAATGGATTACGTAAATGCTGGCTTGATGGTAACGTCATCGGTTCATGACGAATAGCTTGGTGACAAATAGGCTTCACGGCTAATGGCTAAGGCACCCATCCAGGTCGTTTGGTTCAAACGCGACTTACGTATTCATGATCATTCGCCGCTAGCTAACGCCGCTGCGGCTGGCCCTGTGCTGCCGCTATTCGCCATTGAGCTCAAGCAGTGGCAGGCACCCGGCAGCGCCCCGTTAAACGCCTAGGCGGCTCAGGATTGGCAAGTATTTCACCACTTTAACGTTAATCAGCTTCACCGCCTGACGCCGGGATTTGATACCACGCCCTGCCCAGAGCGGCAGCCGGGCGGGCGCAGTGAAGGGCGCATCCTGTGGCGCAGCTTTGTAACTCAGCGCGGGCGGCGCTATCGCGGCTCCATTTCTAAGCCGCTACTCGCCTGGAAGTTCGACTCACGGCTTCACTGGCACTGCCACTTTATTCAAAAGCTCGAAAGCGAACCGAGTATTGAGTCGCAAACCCTCCACCCCACGCTGCGCGGCCTGCGGGAGCGCGACCCAGAACACCCCAACCTGATTGCCTGGAAGCGCGGCCAAACAGGGGTGCCACTGGTGGATGCCTGTATGCGCAGCCTGATTGCTACCGGTTGGATCAACTTTCGCATGCGCGCCATGCTGATCTCCCACGCCACCTTTGGCCTTGGGCTGCACTGGTACGAACCCGCCCTGCACCTTGCGCGGCTATTTACCGACTTCGAGCCGGGCATTCACTACCCCCAGGTACAAATGCAGGCAGGCGCCACGGGCATTAATGCACTGCGGGTGTATAACCCCATCAAACAGGCGGAAGATAACGACCCCAGCGGCGAATTTGTCGCCCGGTGGGTACCGGAACTAACACCACTGCCCCAGGAGTGGCGCGCCAAGCCCTGGGAACTACCGGAAAGCCTGCAAAAGCGGTTCGACTTTCAGCCTGGCGTAAACTACCCAATTCCCAACGATTTTGAGGCCGAAGCACGCCACTGGAAGAAAATGCTCTATGAGCTTCGCCGCACCCCGGACGCCAGAGAAGTCAGCCAAGCCATTGTGGACAAGCTCGCCAGCCAGCGGCGGGCGCCCGCTCGGCGCGCTAAAAAAGCAAAACCCGCCAACCGTCAGCAGCTTTCGCTGTTTGATGAGGGCGGGTTGGAGGATATGTAGCCGTTACGCTTAGCTATAACCTATTTGCCGATCAGCACACCGGCCTAATATCTCTAAACCCACGTTCAACTCTTCAAACTAACGCAAAGCTTTGCGGCAATTTTGGAGCCGTGAAACGGTAGAAAATCAGTCGCCGTGCAGCCGATTGTTAAATCACTATGCGTACGGTATTCTGTGCATGAACAACATTCTGTACAGGACCAGCCTTATGGATGCCATTAGCTACACAGCCGCTAGAACCAACCTAGCAAAAACTATGGAGCAAGTCTGTGAAGACCACTCTCCTATGATCATCACACGGAGCAAGTCACAATCTGTGGTAATGATATCTCTTGATGACTATGAGGCACTGCAAGAGACTGCATACCTTCTTCGCACACCAAAAAACGCCCGTCGTTTGTTGGAGTCCATTGACGAGCTAGAGCAAGGCAGTGGTAAAGAAAAGGAACTTCTTGAATGAAACTCATCTTCTCCGAGAACGCCTGGGAGGACTACCTGTACTGGCAGAAAACTGACAAAAAGATCCTGAACCGAATCAACAAGCTGATAAAGGAGACCCAACGAGAACCGTTCGAGGGTGTTGGCAAACCGGAAGCCCTCAAACACAGCCTTTCTGGTTACTGGTCCCGCCGAATTAACGAAGAACACCGCATCGTTTATAAGGTCACGGATGACGCATTGCTCATTGCCCAGCTTCGACACCACTACTGATTTAACGTGAAGTTCAACGGCAGTTTGTAAGTTATGAATTTGTGGATTATTTTTTGCGCAGCAAAACCACAAAAGCGCAATTTACAAACTGTCCAGCGCCGAAGGCACGAGTTGCAACGCCTTGTTATGGACGGTTACCCCCGCTTCCAACAATTGAAGCCAAATAATCACGAGCTTCAATTACTGTCTTCATGGCACATTCTGTGGTTTGCGCCTTAGAAAGATTTTGTGGACAAATCCAATCACAAAAATCTAAATTTTCTTGTAAGGTTTTACCAATAATTTGACTAAGTAGCACCTCACCGTCAGCAAGGCTCAAAGCTCTACCGGTGTTATTGTCAATTATGTGTGAGCCATATTTACTTCTGTATTGATATATTTTCTTCGATTCTATTTCCGCTCTTAAGGACACCAGCTTATCTTTCATGTCTGGTAAAAATTTCTGGATATCTTTTCCATAATGATTAGTAATTTCAAAGACTTTGGCCATTGAATTTATTAAGAACATGTTGCACATTCGTATAAACCAAATAGTTTCATTTGGCAATGGCTCAGAACCATCAATACCAAGGATTCTTTCTCTCAGAAATTTTGAACCTGTAGTCAGATCTTGTATTTGATCAGCCAGAAGCCATTTCATATCAATAAGTCTTTCGGTCATATAATTCCATAACGTCTGAGTTAAGCCGACTTGCGTAGTGGAGACAAGGTCATGGCAAGCTTTTTCTGCCATGGCCTTGGTGTAACGAAGCAAGTTCGGCTTGAGCGAATTGTTAGGCCTCACCTTAGCGAAACCTCGGAGTGGCGCTTATCGCCGTTTAGCTGCAAAAATAGTTCCAGATACTCTTTGTTTTCGAAACGGAAGGAGTGAACAGAGTTATGCAGCTTCAAGTATTCCACGGCATGCACTCTCTCGGTAAAAGTCTCCCAAAAGCTCTTGAGCCAACCAAAGCGTAGCGGGCGCGATTTGTCAGCCTGCTCGCATCTCGTGCAGTACGGGACGTCCCATGTCGCTTCGAGAAGGTTCCGCGCAGTGATCTTCTTTGTAGTGACCGTGATGCGCGTGTCCGGCTCGCCAAGGCACCTGGCACACTTCATGGGCCACGCCAGCTTGTAGGCAGATATCCAAAATTCGTACGCCATGAACTCTCCCAGTGAGGCCTAACGTTTGGTTGAGGGGGGGGCTCTAAGCTCGTCCCAAAGAGCGAAGCTAACGACTCGAACCACTTGTTAGGAGTAGCCTCACCTAGCTGCCTGAAAAAAGAGCAATAATGGAAATGACAAGACTTAGAAATGCTAAGGGAATGGCCCAGCCTGAATTATTATTTAGATAAGTAACGAAATGCTCAAGCTTGCTCGTAGCCTTTGGGGCTTAACCAGTAGCGGATGTTATCTTCAGAGAAATTTAGATAACCCTTGGCTCTCAGCTCATCCAGGATGTCGACCAGTAAGTATCTCTTCATATTCTGAGCTTGGTCGTGCTCTACTATTTCCGGCATTTCCTCCTCAAATTCTTCACCTCCAGTTATTAAGACTTTGTACTCACTCAGCTTTCGTGTCCCATAACCATGCTCTTGCGTGTACCGCTGATAGATTATTTGTAGGAACTTGTCTTCCATTTCTTTTGTGATTTTATTCGTGATCACAGCAACTCCTAACAGGTATTAGACAACACGTACTATGATTGAATAAATGCGCCGCCATGATTGTCCAAAAAGTGCAGCCCGCCGCACCCTTACAAACCTTTGCTTCATATATTTATTAGCTTTTATTAGGCTGCATAGCCAAAACTCGCGCTTATGCTGCATTTGCTAGTACCTCCACATTGGGAGGCTACCTGCCTTGCTATTTTCCTCATCCTCCCCACCAAATTCAGCTTAGCACAAGGCACTTAGGTCGGCTGATTATCTTAGGTCTAGGCTTTCAACGCCCATAAAAAACCCGCCGATCGGCAGCAGCTGTCGCTGTTTGACGATGGCGGGTTAGATGATGTTTAGAAAGGCATTAGCTAAGCGCTTCCAAAGACTGCTCAATAATGCTCAAGCCCTCTTCCAACACCGCAGATGACACCGTTAGCGGTACCAGAATCCGGATGCTGTTGCCGTAGAAGCCGCAGGAGAGCAGGATCAGGCCTTTCTCGCGGGCTTTGGCGCAGAGTGCGCCGGTCATCTGAGTGTCTGGCTTGCCGTCGCTGTCGAGCAGTTCAAACGCGGCCATGGCGCCGAGTTGGCGGCCGTGGGCGACGGCGGGGAAGCGCGCTTCCCACACAGCGAAGCGCTCGGCCAGCATTTTGCCCATCTGCTCGCTGCGCGCCAGGATGTTTTCCTCTTCGATTACCTCAATCACCGCCAGCGCTGCGGCGCAGGATAGCGGGTTGCCGCTGTAGGTGCCGCCTAGCGAGTTGGGGCCAGAGGCGTCCATCACTTTGGCGCTACCTACCACGGCAGAGAGCGGCATGCCGTTGGCTAGGCTCTTAGCGGTGGTGAGAATATCCGCTTCGATGCCGCTGTGTTCCAGCGCAAACAGCTTGCCGGTGCGGGCAAAGCCGGACTGCACTTCGTCCGCGATTAGCAGAATGCCGTGCTCGTCACACAGCGCGCGCAGCGCTTTCAGGTAGTCCGGTGAGGCGATGTAGAAACCGCCTTCGCCCTGTACCGGCTCGATTACAATTGCCGCCGTGCGGTGCGGGGCGATATCGGTTTTGAACAGCGTGCGAATGGCGTCTAGCGAGGCTTCTTCGCTGATGTCGTGAAGCGGGTTGGGGAACGGTGCGCGGAATACGTCGCCCGGCATCGGGCCGAAGTCGTTCTTGTAGGGCAGCACCTTGCCGGTCATCGCCAGGGTCATCATGGTGCGGCCGTGGAAGGCGCCGTCGAAAGTGATAATGCCGGTGCGGCCAGTGGCAGCGCGGGCGATCTTCACGGCGTTTTCCAGCGCTTCGGCACCGGTGTTGACCAGCATCGCTTTGCGCTCAGGGCCGCGTACTGGGGTGAGTTCGCAGAGCTTTTGGCACAGCTGCACGTAGGGCGCGTAGGAGATGACCGCCGCGCTGGTGTGCATGACTTTCTTTAGCTGCGCTTCTACCGCGGCGACAATTTTGGGGTGGCGGTGGCCCAGGTTCAGCACGCCAATGCCGCCCGCGAAGTCGATCCAGCGGTTGCCGTCGGCATCCCACAGCTCGGCGTTTTCAGCATATTCGGCAAACTGGGTGGTCGGTGTAGCAGCACCGTTGGTCACGTAGCGGTTTTTCAGGTCGTTCAATTCTTGGTTAGTCATTATTTATCTCGAAAACAATTATTCCACTGACGTGGTAAGTGCTGGATAAAGCGCTGTGCGGGATAAAGCACAAGGCGCACGGAGCACAGGAACCGGAGCATATGGGTATATGTGAGGATTCCGCGCACCGCGCAACGCAGTGATTTGCCCGCAACAGCTCTTTAGGCAGTGCTTATCTATAGGCCGCCAACGCAGACGTATTTCAGTTCAGTAAATTCATCCAGCCCATGGTGGGACCCTTCACGGCCCAGCCCAGACTCTTTTACGCCGCCAAAGGGCGCCAGCTCGGTGGAGATCAAGCCTTCATTAACGCCGACCATGCCGACCTCCAACTGCTCCATGGTGCGCCAGATACGGCGATAATCGGTGGCGTAGAAGTAAGCTGCCAGGCCAAACGGCGTATCGTTAGCCATGGCGATAGCTTCTTCATCGCGCTGGAAACGGAACACCGGGGCTACCGGGCCGAAGGTCTCTTCATCGGCGACGGCCATTTGAGTAGTCACATCTGCCAACACTGTGGGCGTAAAGAAGCGCTCGCCTGCGGCGTGGGGCTTGCCGCCGCATAGTACGCGCGCGCCGTGGCTGACGGCGTCATCAATATGCCGCTGCACTTTATCGACGGCCGCTTGGTTGATCAGCGGGCCGATGATGCTGCCGTCTGCCAGGCCATCGCCTACTTTTAACGCGTTCACACGCTCGGTGAGCTTGGCGACAAAGGTATCGTAAATGCCGTCCTGGACCAGAAAGCGGTTGGTGCATACGCAGGTTTGCCCGGCGTTACGGAATTTAGAGGCAATCGCACCATCAACGGCGGCGTCTACGTCGGCGTCGTCAAACACGATAAACGGTGCGTTGCCGCCCAGCTCCATGGCGGTTTTCTTCACCGTGCTGGCGCACTGGGCGAGCAGGTGCTTGCCCACAGGCGTTGAGCCAGTAAACGAGACCTTGCGCACCCGCGGATCGGTGGTGAGCACTTCACCCACCGCTGCCGGTTTGGAGGCGGTAATCACGTTAATGGTGCCCGCAGGCAGGCCCGCTTCTAATGCCAGATAGGCAGCGGCCAAAGCGGTGAGCGGCGTCGCTTCGGCGGGCTTGATGACCACGGTGCAGCCAGCCGCCAGGGCCGGCGCGCACTTGCGGGTAATCATCGCCAGCGGGAAATTCCAAGGGGTAATGGCCGCCACGACACCGACCGGCTCGCGCAGCACCAGCAGGCGCTTGTCGGCACCGTGGCTGGGCAAGGTTTCACCGGCCATGCGTTTGGCTTCTTCAGCGAAGAACTCGATAAACGAGGCGCCGTAGGTCACTTCGCCTTTGGCTTCTGCCAGCGGCTTGCCCTGCTCTAAGGTCATTAGGCGGGCCAAGTCGTCGGCGTGCTCCATTATCAGCTCAAACCAGCGGCGCAGCAGCGCAGAGCGCTGTTTCACCGGGGTTGCGCGCCAGGCGGCGCCAGCGTTGTAGGCGGCGGCTACGGCGTCACGGGTATCGTCGGCGCCCATTTCGGCCACGCGGGCAATCGTTTCGCCGGTGGCGGGGTTATCGACCGCAAAGGTCTGCCTGCCGGTGCGCCATTCGTCGCCAATCAGGGCGGGGACGCCATCGTGCAACCACTGTTCAATAAAGCTCATGGGGTGACTCCTTAAATCTAGGTGGCAGTTTATAGGTCGACTTTCATATGGCGGTCGCTGTAGTCACGCCCGTAGGTGCGCAGCGCGTGCACATATAAGACGATGCCTAATACTGCCCAACCGGCAAAAATGGTCCATTCAGCACCGCTCAACGCGGCCGGGCTACCAGGTAGGTAGAGGCACGCCATCGCGAAAGAAAGAATGACCGCTAAGGTGCCGCACAGCTTGCCGTTGCTGACTTTGAACGGACGTGGCATATCCGGCTCACGCACGCGTAAAACCATGAACGAGATCGCCACAAACAGGTAGGCAATCACGATGCCTAAGCCACCGGCATTAACGATCCACACCAGCGCGGGGCGGCCAAAGAAGGGTGCCAAGCAGGAGAGAAAGCCCATCATAAAGATGGCATTGCTCGGGGTTCTGTAACGAGGGTGCAGCTTAGCGAACGCCGCAGGCAGCATGCCTGCTTTGGCCAGGGCATAGATTGCCCGAGAGCCGCCGATGTAGAAGGCGTTCCAGCTAGTGATAATACCGGCGATACCCGCTATGACCATTAAGTTGCTGGCCCAAGCGGCGTTAAACAGGCTGCCCATGGCATCCGGCACGCTGAGCGAGCTAGCCGCCAACGCCGTGCTATTAAGCGCCAGGCTGGTGGCCAGAATAATCAGCGCGTACCACACCACCGCCAGGATCACCGACATCATCAGTACCTTGCCGATGGCTTTGTAGGGCAGGTTAATCTCTTCCGCCGCCTGGGGAATAACGTCAAAGCCCACAAACAAGAACGGCACCATCACCAATACGGCCACTATGCCTGCAAACACGCCGCTATCGGCTTGGGTGAACAGCGGCACCATATTGATCACTTCACCTTCAAACAGCGAACCGGTAACGAACATCACCCCCACCAGCAGAATCAAGCCGGTGACGACTTTTTGCAGCAGGGCAGCGGTGGTCACACCGAAGTAGTTAATGATCATCATGGCGAGCGAACCGCCCACACCTACCGCCACCCAGGTGGCTTTGACTTCCCAACCGGCAATCGTCCATAGATGGCCGACAGCGTAGTTGGGTGCCAAGTGCTCAATCACCGTGGGCAGCGCGACGGCTTCAAATGCCACCACGCTTAAGTAGCCTAAAATAATCGCCCAGGTACATAAGAAGGAGGGTAAGTGACCCAAGGCGCGGTAGCTGTAAACGTGCTCGCCACCGACTTTGGGCATCGCAGAAGCAAGCTCTGCATAGGTAAGGCCCACCAATACAATCGCTAAACCGCCGATAATAAAGGCTATAATGGCGCCTAGGCTGCCTGCGGATTGAATCGCGGTGCCAGTGAGTACAATCCAGCCCCAGCCAATCATCGCGCCGAAAGCAAGTGCTAATACATCGCCCCGGGCCAGTACCCGGACGAGCCCTTCCTGTTCTGATGTGGGTGTGGTCATTGTAAAGTGTCCTGCGAGTTATTGGATGTTGTCTTAGGCGCTCAGGGGCGCAGTATCCTGCTCCTGTTTTCAGAGCCTCGATTTGTAGACGTGCTTTAAAGGGGCTTATTCAACAGAATAACAACACGCTAGCAGCAGACGCCGAAAACGCGAATGAGCCACTTTCGGGTTCGACTAGACCACTTTTCAAACGCACCAATATAGTGCACTCATTCTATTATGCTTTCGTCTAAACGCCTGGCAGTAGCGGGTTTTATGGGGTACCGGAGCCATCATCATGGATCGTGACGAGGTCGTGCACCAACTTGTACAACTTTATGCACTCCAGCCTGAGCGGTTAAGTAAGCAGGTGCGAGTAGAACAAGCGTTGCGCCAAGCCATTACTCAGCAGTGGCCTGCAGGGCTGCGGCTTCCTTCGCATCGCCAACTGGCGGAGGTGCTCTGCGTCGCCCGACAAACGCTAGCACTGGCCATTCATACGCTGCTTGAAGAGGGGCTGCTTAAAACCGCCCATGGCCAAGGTACCTGGAGCTGCAAGCCTGCAACGCTCCCCCCTCCTGCGCGAGGCAACGCGCAGCTCTCTTCCCGCGGCCAGCGGGTGCTGGATGGTCCTGGCGCCAGCATGATTCAAAGCGGTGCCTTCGTGCCCGGCATTCCTGATATCGCCCAGTTCCCAATGCGTAAATGGCGGCAGCTCTACGCCAGTGTAACGGTGCCACAAAACGCCTTGCTCCTTTCTTACTCCACCGGGGGCTACGGCCCGCTTAAACGTGCCATACGCGATTTTCTGGCGCACTGGCGAAACCTCCGCTGTGATATTGAACAAATCATCATTACCGACGGTACCCATAACGGTATTGAGCTATGCGCCATGGCATTGGCTGATGTTGGCGACACCGTTTCCATGGAATCTCCCTGCTATTGGGGCGCACGCAATGTATTTACTGCAACGGGGTTAGAGATCCAAATGCTGGCTTGGCAGCCCGGCCAAGGGCACTCGTTACCGGTTGATCCAGGCCCGGTAAAACTGGCTTATCTCACTGGCTCCCACCACTACCCACTCAGCGTGCCTACTAGCGCTGTCGATAAACAACGTTTGTGCGATGCCTTAGCTCCCGCTTATATTGTTGAAGATGATTACGAGTTCAATCGCGACGACCACCCTAACCTGCTCTTTGACCCACACTCGGGGCGTCACTTGCTGGTGGGCTCGTTTTCCAAGATGATGTTCCCAGGCCTGCGGTTAGGTTATTTAGTCGTGCCGCACCCTTTAGCAGGGCCAATGAACCGCCTGCGCAGCGAACTTTTTCGCGAAGGCCGCATGCTGGATCAGGCGGTACTGGCGCAGTTTATTTTTGATGGTGACTTGGATGCCTGGTGTCGGCGTATTCAGCGCGAATACTTAGGCCGCCAGCAGGTGCTCCACGACCAGTTGCACTCGCTGCCTTATGTAAAGCGTATTTCACCACCCAGCAGTGCGATTAGCCTATGCGTTGAGTTTGAGTCGCAAATCAACGACGTACAGATAGCCCAAACGCTGCTAAAAGAGCACTTAATTGTGCGCCCGCTAAGCCCAGTATGTGCCAAGGGGGACTCACGCTCGGGGCTTGTCATGGGCGTCGGCATGCTCTCGGGCGAAACCTTGGTACGTGAGGCCCAGCGGCTGCGTCGCTGCCTGGAGGCGCTATTAAGCTAGGCGCTGCATGTGACTCACCGCTCATTGATTGATAAGGACGTTCTTTCCAGCACCTTATCCACAAGATCTCAATAACTTATTCACAAGGGCTTTTTATGCATCTCCCTGTTGATAGTTTTACCGCTGACTCTTCACCTGCATTTACTACTCTTCGCGTTTGGCTTGCGCTGGGCCTTGTACTACTTCTCTCTGGTTGCGCCACCTTTGCGCCCAATCCGCCCCAGGATCAAAGCAATATCTGCGAAATATTTCGAGAACAACCTAGCTGGTATGACTACGCACGGGAGTCACAAGAGAAGTGGGGTACGCCAATTGCCACCCAGATGTCGTTTATCCAGCAGGAATCCTCTTTTCGCAGCCACATCCGCCCAGACCGCAAATACTACCTAGGCTTTATTCCCGGCCCGCGCCCCTCCTCCGCCAAAGGCTACGCCCAGGCGCAAGACCCCGTTTGGGGCGAGTATCAAGATCAAGCGGGTAGCCTGTTCGCCCGGCGTACCCATATGAAACATGCCACGGATTTTATTGGCTGGTACAACCGCCGTTCCCAGCAGCAGGCGGGCATATCGCTCAGTAATCCTGAACACCTCTACTACGCCTACCATGAAGGCGCGGGTGGCTACCAACGCGGCAGTTACCGCGGTAAGCCCCACGTGTTAAATGCTGGCAGCCAGGTCGCAGCACGCGCTAATCGCTATCAGGCCCAGCTCAACGCCTGTGAAGCGGAATTCCAATGCCGCAAGTTTTATCAAGTCTGGCCGTTCTGCCGTAGCTAAGGAGCCTAACGATGACATTAGCTATTGGAGCGGCCTTCGTTTGTGTCGTTTTTTTCACCTCAATGCTTTCTGGCGTATTCGGGATGGCAGGCGGCTTGGTGCTGCTGTGGTTTCTGCTGTTGGTCTTTCCCGCAGGCACTGCGATGGCCGTGCACGGCGTCATACAGCTCACCGCCAATGCTTCACGCGCGTGGCTGTCGCGGCGCTTTATCGTCTGGCGCATCGTTGCCTTGATGACACTGGGCGTACTGAGCGCCGCGGGCCTGCTACTGCTCTTCAATTACAGCCCTAATGCTGCCAGCGTATCGCTTTTGATTGGTTTGATGCCGATATTGGTGTGGATGCCCAAGCGCTGGTTTCATTTGGATGCTAACCGGGCCAGCCATGCGCTGTGCTGTGGTATCGCCTCCGGTGGACTGACGATTGCGGCAGGGGTTTCGGGGCCGCTGATTGATATTTTCTTTGTGCGCTCTCGCATGGATCGGCGACAAGTCGTGGCCACTAAAGCAATGATTCAAGTCGTCGCCCACAGTATCAAAATCCTCTTTTACCTAGGCTCTGCCCTGGCGCTGAGCGTTGGTGAGTGGAGTATTATTCTACTTGCCGCGCCGTTCGCTATTTTCGGCACTCACACGGGCAACCGTATTTTACATCGCCTGACCGATGCTAACTTCCGCACTTGGACACGTTGGATCGTGACCGGCATTGGGGTTTTCTACTTTCTGCAGGGGATATTTTTGCTAAGCCATTAATTTAAATTATTTTTATCTGAGCATACGGTTTAATAAATTGATGCATGAAACCCGCTGTCAGGCGCGAGGGCAATAGCCACAATCGACTCGTGGCAATCGGGAACATGCAAAAAGAGGCGCCCCGGTCTCACCGGGACGCTTTTCATGGCTAAAATGACTACTCGCCAGCAGCCAGCCATTCATCGACCTGATCGTGGTTTTCGTCGAGCCAAGTCTGCGCACCGGCTACCGGGTCGCCTTGGGACTCGATCTCGGCCATCAGGTCGCTCAAGCTATCGTCACTCATATGCCAGGCATCAAGTACGGCGGTGAGCCACGGATCATCCTCGGAGAGCCCCTCGCGTGAGAACCAGTAAATAGTGTCGCCGTCGCCATAGATATTCTCAGGATCTTCCAGATACTTGAGGTCATAGTTGGCAAAGGCCCAGTGCGGGTTCCACAGCGTCACCAAAATCGGCTGCTCGTTCTGATAGGCGCTATCGAGCGCGGACATCATCGCTGGTTCGGAGCTATTCATCTGATCCATTGGCAGCTCATAGGCCTCGACTACCTCGTCGGACAAAGCCGCGATCGCCGAGCCGGAATCGATACCAAGAATCGTTGGGCTGCCCTGGTATTCAAACTCATCAGCACGTTCGACTAATTCAGGAATAGAGTCGATATCGACATAGCTCGGCACCACCAGCCCCAACCCAGTCTTGTCATACCAAGCAGCGTGAACCTCAAGCGTATCCTTGTAGGGCGCCAGATACTCCTTATCGGTATGGGGCAGCCAGATCTCTAGGGATAGATCAATATCGTTGCTCGCCATCCCAGCGTAGAGTGCGCTCTTGCCGACATCGGAAAGCTCAATGTCATAACCTTTATCGTCAAGAACCAACTTCCATAGGTTGGCAACGGCAATGTTCTCTGCCCAGTTGTTGGTGCCAATGACCAACGTTTTTTCCTCTGCGTGTACCTGGGCGGTAGTTGCCAACGTGAACAGCGCCGCCGCGCAGGGGTAAAAAGCAATCTTAATAACGTTTTCCTTTAGTTTATTACGATATTCAATAATTTTATGTTATATATTTTCACTATACCATGGATTCCACGTAGACGGATTTACTACGCCTCCTGGCCCACCTATCACTGTTTAGTCGTCAGAAAGGCTCGCTCGTACGGGTAGTGAGTCAGGTTCTCGTAACCGGTCTCTGTGATCAAAACTTGATCCTCGAGCTTGACACCTTCTCGACCGCCGACTGCACCGACATAGGCTTCCACGCACAGAACCATTCCGGGCCGCAGCACCCCATCGTAACCATCGGAGGCATAGTCTTCGGGGTAACGAATCGAGGGATATTCGTCACATAGTCCGACACCATGCATGATCACGCCGTAGCGCTGGGGTAGGAATTCATCTGGCAATCGATGAGATTTCTCGGTAACTTCTCTGAACGTCACGCCCGGCTTGAGCAACTGCATGTTGTGTTGAATGTGTTCATGTGCGATGCGATAAAGCCGCTTCTGCTCGGCAGTAGGCGCGACGTCACCAATCATCCAGGTGCGTGAGAGGTCAGCGCAGATACCGTAGGGGCCGATCAGATCGGTATCAAACGCCAGCAGCTCCCCCGCTTGCACGGTACGTGGACCGCACTCCTGGAACCAGGGATTAGTTCTGGGCCCGGATGAAAGAATGCGACACTCGATCCACTCACCGCCACGGCGAATATTTTCAGCATGCAGCACTGCCCAGATATCGTTTTCAGTAACGCCGGGCACGGCGGCATTCTGCATTTCTCCTATGGCGATCTCGGTCGAGGCAATCGAACAGCGCATAGCACGAATCTCATCCTCACCCTTGATCAGACGAGCGTTCTCCATCACCTCTTGGCCGTCGTGAACCTCAAGACCGAGTGCATCGAGTTCACGCAATCCAGCGATCTCGATCTTGTCCACTGCCAGGCGATAATTGTCGCCAGCATGCTTGGTTAGCAGGGCATCCACCTCCTTGCAGAAGCGCCGTGCGTGCTCTTCGGTGCGCGCCCCAGTCTCGAAGTAGAAGAACGAAGCACCGTGACGCACCTCTTTGACCAGCGGCAGATGCGCCGAGAGATGGTCACAGTTGTGAAAATCCCACAACACCATATAGCCATCCGCTAGGACCAAGCAGGCGCGGGTGTGATTGTGTGTTACCCAGAGCTGCATGTTGGTGGAGTCGGTGGCGTAGCGTATGTTCAACGGATCGAACAACAGCACACCAGCCAGATCCCGGCGCTCGAGCTCATTGACGATGCGCTGGAGGCGAAATTCACGCATCCGGGTCAGATCAGGCGGCGTCAGGCCGAGCGCGTCCCATTCCGCAAATGCTAGTGGTGTCGGCCCAATCTCGACCCGATCGTTGTCATCTGGAGAGCCATCGGGCTTCAACCGACGGCGGCGGGTTGGATCAATTTTCTGGTTGGAAGATACAGTGGCAATTTTCATAATTATCGCTTCTGCTCAATGATGCCCATGGGATGAATGGCGGCCAGAACGCTCAGCAGGATCCTGCAGGTTCTGTATATTCTGGAAGTCATGTCCGGTGTTTTCCCAATCACCTTTCTCAGCCCATGGATCATGCCTGGGGAACTCCTCGATATTGATCTCTGGCTCGCTGTAGTCAGGTTGATAGCGGAGGTCGTACTTGGCTGCGCGTACGAAAGAGACCATCAGCAGCACAGCGATCGGTAACAGCGGCAGGCCACCCACGACACTGGCGGTCTGCAATGTTTCGAGCCCACCCAGCAGCATCAACACGGCAGGCAGCACAGAGAGAGAAAGCGCCCAGAACAATCGGTTCCAGCGCATCGGCTCGCCACCTACCATTTTTGTCTCAACGGCCGCCGCTAAAATGTAGGAAGTCGAATCGAAGCTCGTTGCCGTGAACAGCACCGCGAGTAACGTGAAGGCAGCAATGGCAACCCAGGCCATGGGCAATTGATGCAATACGGCGAACATGGCTGCCGTCGGCCCCTGATTATTGAGAATCGGAACCGCATCGAGCTGCCCGGTCAGTTGCATGTAGAGCCCGAAATTACCCAGCGTAATAAAGAAGGCCGCGCACCCCATGGAGCCGAAAAAGATGCCGCCCACCACCATCTGCCGGATGGTGCGACCGCGCGAGATACGTGCGACAAAGAAGCCCATGGTGGGCGAGAAGACCAGCCACCAGGCCCAGTAGAAAATAGTCCAACTGGGGAAAGCTTGAGTTGGGAAATCCGTTGAGTCCGCCAAACGGCTCGGTCCAGGTGGACATACGTACCAGATTCGACAGCATGCGGCCGATCGAATCCAGCCCGATATTGGCCATGAAACCCATGGCCAGCACACCCAACAGGAGATAGAGCACGCCAAGCTGCTGCGTGACGAAATTCTTTGCCGCCAGCACCCAGCGCGCACCGGCTTCAGGGAAGAGAATAAGCGGAACTGCCACCAGTAGCAAGGCTGCGATCGCAACGCTGACTCGTTTAAGCGTCGCTGTCAGGCCTACGCGCTAGCCCCTGAAACTCGACAAACTCCTGCATGCGCTCCCACAGTCGATCGCCGTAGATATAGCCATCATCGCTGGCAGCGCTGGGGGCCTTGATATAGGCCCCCACCGCTGGCACTGTTTCCGGAACCGTGCATCTATCGGCGCCGGGCATTGGCAGCACTGGCCGGCATTGGCCGTGACTGGCAGCTCGAATCCACCAGCCAGAGTCCCACCGGACTGCGTGTCATCGTTAACCAAGGGCGCACGATCACCGTTGCTGATCGCCGTTCGCTGCCCGAAGACTGGAAAGTCATCGACGACGCCGAAGGATTGCCGCCGCTACCACCAGCATTACTTGAAGTCCATCGCTCCCCTAGTCTGGTCCATTCAGCATTCGATGACTTCGTGGCATTAATTGATGAGGTATTACAGGAAAGATCAATGGAGGCTTGAGAATAGCGCCATTGGCATAGGTAATATTTCCCTGCCACCAAGGGCAACAACTGCAGTGATGACCACATCATTAAGCATGATCAGAATGGCATCAATAGTTTCCTCCTCAACCAATATTCGACTAACAGCACCGACAGATGCCTATACTGACCTTACTTAATATTGGAGGTCGCTATGGATTATCATCATTACCGCGAAGCTCTAACCGAAACGCTTGCCCAAAGTGAAGTGCCCTTTCTCGCTGGCGAATATCAGGCGCGCCTGGATAAAGTGCGCCATGCCATGGAACAACAAGCGTTCGACGCACTGCTGCTCACTGACCCCGCCGACATTAATTACCTCACCGGTTATCACACCTTTGAAGTCTCGGTTCACGCCTGCCTGGTATGCACCCAGGCGCGGTTAGTGCTGCAAGTTGCCTCGATTGAAACCGGGGCGGCAGTCGTCACCGCCCAGGTCGATGAGATCATCGGCTACCGCTGGGAAAACCTCGATGAAATCATCGCGCCATTG
>NZ_JBQDLQ010000065.1:0-19670 GCF_052095695.1 Halomonas sp. | reverse complement strand
CATACAGAGGGTCGAGTGCGCGATGAGCGAATATTCCCTGTTTACCTCCGAGTCGGTCTCCGAAGGTCATCCTGATAAGATTGCTGACCAGATTTCTGATGCCGTATTAGATGCCATCATCGCCCGTGATAAACAGGCGCGCGTCGCCTGTGAAACGATGGTAAAAACCGGGGTGGCGATTATTGCCGGTGAAATCACGACGTCCGCGTGGGTTGATCTGGAAATGCTGGTGCGTGATGTGATCACGGACATTGGCTATAGCTCCTCACAAGTAGGCTTCGATGGCGCTACCTGTGGCGTGATTAACCTCATCGGCAAGCAGAGCGTTGAGATTGCCCAGGGCGTTGATCGTACCAAGCCAGAAGATCAAGGCGCCGGCGACCAGGGGCTGATGTTTGGCTATGCGACCAATGAAACCGACTCGTTTATGCCCGCACCTATTCATTATTCTCACCGTTTAGTCGAGCGCCAAGCCGAGCTGCGCAAAAATGGCCTGCTGCCTTGGCTGCGCCCGGATGCAAAAAGCCAGGTCACTATCCGCTATAACGCCCAGGGCCGTCCCTGCGGTGTCGATGCTATTGTCCTTTCTACCCAGCACGACCCTGACATTGATCAAGAAGATCTGCGCAAGATGGTTAAGCGCGAGATTATTGAGCACGTTATTCCCGCTGACTGGCTAGACGACAGCACCCAGTACCATATTAACCCAACCGGCAAATTCGTTATCGGCGGCCCGGTCGGTGACTGCGGGCTGACCGGACGTAAGATCATCGTCGATACCTATGGCGGCATGGCACGGCATGGCGGCGGTGCTTTTTCAGGCAAGGATCCCTCAAAAGTGGATCGTAGCGCCGCCTATGCGGGCCGCTATGTGGCGAAGAACGTCGTGGCGGCAGGGTTAGCTGATAAGTGCGAAATTCAGGTCTCCTACGCGATTGGTGTGGCTGAGCCGACCTCTGTGTCGATCGACACCTTTGGTACCGGCAAGATTGAAGACAAGCAGATTGTGGCGCTGGTGCGCGAGCACTTTGACCTTCGCCCTTACGCGATTACCAAAATGCTGGACCTGCTGCACCCGATGTATCAACTCACCGCCGCGTATGGTCACTTTGGCCGCGCGCCGTTCGAGCACAGCTACACCTGGAGCGATGATAAAGGCGAGCAGCATAAGGAAACCTTTACGGCTTTTCCGTGGGAAAAGACCGATAAAGCCGATGCGCTGCGCCAGGCTGCTAATTTGTAAGCGTTTCGCTACCCGCTTTGTAAGAGATCGCCCCTTTGGCTTCGGCCGGGGGCTTTTTTTATGCGTTATGTCCAAGCCCTGCGCTAGTCTAGTTCTGTTTGCCGATCATTATTTGCACGGGTAAGGGGACCGCAATGTTTAATGGAGCAGTGACAGGCACTACCGCAATCTGGATGCTCAGTGGTCTTATAGGGCTTGTCACTTTTTCCGCTCAGGCTAGTGAGTGCCCCCACTGGCAGGCTGAGCGCTTAGCCAGCGAAAGCCACGCACTAGCCCAGCAGGTCCAGCGCTGGGACACCGCCTATCATGATGAGGGCGTATCACTGATCGACGACGCCCTTTACGATCAAGCCGTTGAGCGCCTTGCCACTTGGCAGCGCTGTTTAGGTGATGAGTTTGAGCATCGTCCGCTTTCAACGCTGACGACTAGTGACGGAACGCTTGAGCATCCGATGGCCCAGCGCGGGCTTCATAAAGCCGATGAAGACGGTATTAGGCGCTTTACCAGCCGTCGCGACGGCCTGTGGATCCAGCCCAAAGTTGACGGCGTGGCGATCACACTACGCTATGACCAGGGTGAGTTGGTCGACGCCGTTAGCCGTGGTGACGGCGAGCGCGGCCAGGACTGGACGGCACGCGTGCGTCAGCTTTCAGCTGTTCCTCATACGCTTTCTGAGTCACTTTCGGTGGTACTTCAAGGCGAGCTGTACTGGCGATTAAATCAACACGTTCAGTCAAGCTCGCCGGCGTCGGGTGCGCGTGGCGCGGTCGCAGGCGCGATGGCGCAGTCATCGCCTATCGATGCCACGCTTGAGCGTATTGGGCTGTTTGTGTGGGATTGGCCCGATGGCCCAACGAGCATGACCGAGCGTTTAGCGCAACTGACTCGCTTGGGCTTTGATACTGCTGACTATACCCACGCGCTTGATAGTCAGCGTGACGCCGCCGACTGGCGCGACACCTGGTTCAACGGCCCGCTGCCATTTGCCACTGACGGCGTCGTGATTAAACAAGCGGAGCGCCCCGGCGTGTCAAGTTGGTCGTCCTCACCGCCGGAGTGGGCGCTGGCTTGGAAATACCCTGCGCAGCAGGCGCTAGCACAGGTGCGGGGCATTGAGTTTCGCGTTGGGCGCACCGGACGCGTGACGCCGCTGGTGTGGCTCCACCCGGTACGGCTGGAGGGGCGGCGTATTAGCCGCGTCTCGCTAGGATCGCTTGAGCGCTGGGCGTCAATGGATGTACGCCCTGGCGACCAAGTGGCGGTCACGCTGGCAGGGTTGACCATCCCTCAGCTAACGGAGGTGGTATGGCATACCCAGGAGCGCGCACCGCTGAGCGCGCCATCGCCGCAGCGCTATCATCTACTCAGCTGTTTTGAATTAACCGCTGGCTGCGATGCCCAGCTGTTGGCGCGGCTTACCTATCTCGGTGAGCAGCTCGGTATGCAAGGCGTTGGTGAGGGCACCTGGCAAGCGTTGCTGGAAGCCGACGTGGTAACGCAGTTGCTGGGTTGGATGAGCATTGAGCCCGGTGAACTGGAGCAGGTGAATGGCATCGGCGAGGCCAGCGCAGGCGCATTGATCGATCAGTTTGAGGCCGCCCGCTCGGCCTCTTATTCTAATTGGCTGGCCGCGCTAGGCATGCCACCCGGCGGGAGCGCACGCATGGGTGACTGGCCTGCCTTGGCGGATTATAAACACGCGCAGTGGCAGACCATTAGCGGCGTGGGCCCGGTTCGCGCTGATGCGTTAGTGGCATTTTTTAGCCACCCAGAGGTACAGCGCATGGCGCAAAGGCTTCAACAAGCGGGCGTTGATGGTTTTTAGCCAGTTAACTCAACCCCGTCAAATACAGCATGAAACCGAGATATAGCGGGATCAGCAGCGGTGCCAGCAGCGTTGAAACCAGCACGGCCAGCGCGCCTTTTTGCGGCTGAATACCCAGCTCCATGGCGACTACCACCACGTTAGACGCCATGGGCACTACGCCCAGTAAAAGCATCGCCATGCCCAGTCCAGGCGAAAGAGGGCCCAGCCATTGCAATAGCAGCACGGCAGCCAGCATCACCAGAGGCCACAACAGGTAACGCAGCCCTACGCAGCTCGCTACAAAGCGGGTATCCCAGGCGGCGAAAGTCACCTGGCTCAGTGTCATGCCGATAATCATCATGCCTAACAGCGTGTAGGTGGCGGGGAACACTTCTAGTGCACGCATTACTTCAGCGGGCGGCATTATGTTAAGGCTGCTCAGCAGGAGCGCTAATAGGAAGGTGTAGATCAGCGGTAAGCGAGAAATCTTTATCAGGCTTTCGCGTACCGAAAAACGACCGCGGGCGCTGAGATAAAATCCCACGGTAAATTCATAAATATTAATCCCCAGCATACAGAATAGATAAAGCGTAACGCCTTCTGGGGGCAGCAATATAAATGCAATCGGTAAGCCGAAATAACCGGTATTGCCGGTTCCCGAAGAAAATGCCAGTAGCGCCGCCTCTTGCTCGCCAAAACGATGACGCGTGAGGCGATGGACAATCAGCGCCATGAGGCTTGAAAGGATGAACAGCGCTAATGTGAGCAATAAATAGTTCGGCGTTGAGCCGCCATTCATTAGCGCGCGAAAAATGGTGAAGGGTGCAATCAGGTAGACCAGCAGTGTCGCGATGGGCCGCGGGTCTAGCTTAAGCCGTTGGGCGGCAATCCAGCCCAACCCCACATAGCTGAGTAGCATTAATAACGGTCCAGCCAGTGCCCCAGGTGCAAGATCCATTGACTCTCCCGTATGAGTGCGTGGTGCTTGGTATATAGTCTGGTCAGCTAACATGAGCCGAATTAAAGGCCGAGCGTGAAATCTTTCATTAGCCCTAGCGCATCTGAACAGTGAGAATACCTCAAAATATCACGCCTATTGACCCTAAAAAGGAAATTTCATGAGCAGCTTTGAGCATCCGCTGGGTATCAGCTTTGAATTCTTTCCGCCCAATACCGATGCTGGGCACGACAAGCTAATACACGTTCGTGATGAGCTAGCTGCCCGACAGCCGCGGTTTTTTTCAGTGACCTATGGCGCTGGTGGGTCGACGCAGGCGCGCACACGTGAACTGGTACGCACCGTTAGCCAAAGCGGCATCACGACCGCGCCGCACCTATCCTGTATTGGCAGTGAAAAAGCGCAGTTGCGTGATCTGCTAGCGCAGTATCGCGAGGAAGGCGTGAATAGCCTGGTCGCCCTGCGTGGCGATATGCCGTCGGGCATGGCAAGTATTGGTGAATTGCGCTATGCCAACGAGCTGGTGGAGTTTATTCGTGCTGAAACCGGCGATCATTTCGAGATTGCGGTCGCGGCTTACCCAGAGTCTCATCCACAGGCGGCTAATCTAGATAAAGACGTAGAAAACTTCGTGCGCAAAATGAAGGCTGGCGCCAACATGGCGATCACCCAGTACTTTTTTACCGCCGATGCCTATTTCAATTTTGTCGATAAAGTCCGTGCGCTTGGGGTCGAGCAGCCGATTATTCCGGGTATTATGCCGATCACTAACTACACTAAGCTGGCGCGCTTCTCTGATGCCTGCGGCGCTGAGATTCCCCGCTGGGTGCGCAAGCAGCTAGAGTCTTATGGCGATGACAGTGAAGCGATTGCTGCCTTTGGAACCGACGTGGTAAGCAAACTTTGCCAGCGGCTGTTGGATGGCGGTGCCCCTGGCCTGCATTTTTATACTCTTAACCAAGCGGCGCCCGTGCTCAAAATAGTCGACAACCTGACCGACTAAGATACGTTGTTTCATCAAGTAACTAAAAACCCCGCTCAATGGCCATTGAGCGGGGTTTTTTACACTTAGCGTTTAGCTGCCTAGCATGATTAGCCAGATTGAGCGGTTTTATTGCCACTGCCATGTAGCTTACGCTGCATGACAAATAGCACGATACCAATCGCCAGCCCTAGAACGTCGGTATAAATACCGCCATAGATCATAAACATGGCGCCCACTAGCATCAGCAGGCGTTGCCATACATTGACCGGCCCAAAGAACCACGCTTGAACCATGCCTGAGAGCAAGATAATACCCAGCGTTGCGGTAACCCCAACGCGCAGGATTTCCATCGGTGTGCCTTCCATCAGCATGGCAGGGCTGTAGAAGAACATAAACGGCACGATGAAGGCGGCCAAGCCAATCTTGAACGACGCCACGGACGTGCCCATCGGGTTGTCGCCAGAAATACCGGCCGCTGCATAAGACGCCAGCGCAACGGGCGGGGTAATCGCCGATACTACCGCAAAGTAGAACACGAAGAAGTGAGCGATCAGCGGCTCAATGCCAATATTGATCAAGCCAGGCGCTACCACGGAGGCGGCGACAGCATAAGCGGCGGTGGTCGGCATGCCCATACCAAGCAAAATGCTGATTAGCATAGCGAACACCAGCGCCAGCAGTTGGCTAACACCGGCTAAGCCAAGCAGCAGCGATGAGAAGCGAGCGCCAACGCCGGTCAGTGAGATAACCCCCACGATTAAGCCCGCACAGGCACACACGGCGATAATCTGAACCGACATGGTGCCCGCGATTTGCAGCGCTTTAAGAATCGCACGAATGCCCATTTTATTGGGTGAAATCCAGCTCACGACGGCTGCTGAAGCGGTTGCCAGCGTGCCCGCACGAATCACCGAATAGCCCATGAACAGTGCCGCGATCAGAATGATGATCGGCGCGAACAGATAGACTTGCTTGACCAGTTTGGAGAACAGCGGGATCTCATCTTTGCGCATGCCCCGCATGCCTTTACGGGCGGCTTCAAAATCGACCATAAAATAGATAGAGGCAAAATAAAGAATCGCCGGGATGATAGCCGCAATGGCAATTTCGGTATACGGAATACCTGTCACTTCGGCCATGATGAACGCACCGGCGCCCATAATCGGCGGCATGATTTGCCCACCCGTTGAAGCAGCCGCTTCGATCGCCCCGGCACTGCGCGCCGGATAGCCGACTTTCTTCATCAATGGAATGGTCAGCGAGCCGGTGGAAACCACGTTGCCCGCAGAGGTACCGTTAATCATGCCCATCAAGCCAGACGCAAAAATAGCCACTTTGGCCGGGCCACCGCGGGCACGCCCTGCGGCAGCGAAAGCAAAGTTGACGAAGTAGTCGCCCACTTTAGACGCTTGCAGGAACGCGGCAAAAATAATGAACAGAATAATATAGGTCGATGATACGGCGGTGGTGGGGCCTAAAATGCCGGCATCGGTATATACCTGACTGAAGAAGCGTTGTAACGACAGCCCCGGGTAGCCCAAGAAGCCGGGTAAATAAGGACCGACAAAAACATATCCTAAGAACACCGCTGAAATGACGACCAAGGCCAAACCGGCCACGCGGCGGGTAAGCTCAAGAATCAGAAGCGAGCCCGCAATCGCCGCCCAAGAGATGCCTGACGGCGCAAAGGAGGTGCCTGTCGACATACGTATATTCGTATTGAAAGCCACCAGCAAATAGCCGGCGCTGGCCAGCGCGCATACCATGAGCACTAGGTCGGCAGGGTTAAAGCGATGGCGTGCCTGACGATAAAACCAGGACAGCACAACGGCACAGGCCGTGGTCGCCATCAGTGGGTAACCGTAATGCCAGTTTTCAACGCCAGGGTCGATGCGCATCGCACCGCCGCTGAGCGTTTGGTGCATTAAAAAGACTTGCGCCAACGTATAGGCCGCTGGAATAAGCAGTGCGTAGCTCACCCATTTAATCAATGCACCTGACGTTTGATGCTCCTCGTCGGCAAATCGAGCGCCGGCAAATAGCCCGTAACCGAGAATAAGTGCCCCGGCAATGTGCACAATACGAAACGACCAGGTTTCCATCGGATACACGTTCAGGGAAACCAAGTGGAAGCCGGAATAAGCAATGGCTAATGCCGCAAATAATAAGAACTGCCAGCCGGTAAACAGGCGGCGGTTAGACTCAACAATGTCGTCATCCACACCATCGGCAATGGAGTCGGGTACTGTTGACGCCACGTTGGCATCATCCTTGAGACCGTTGGGTTCTTGGTCGGTTTTGTGACTCATTAGAGTTCACCCTCACAGCAAAAGCAGACAAAGGGATAGCAGGAGCGAAATCTGCCCCGCCCGGCAAGGCCGAGACGGGGCAGTTATAGCGGTAAACGTTGCTTAGTTGATCATGTCATCAGCAATTTCATAGCCGTTCTCTTTGTACCAGCGCGCAGCGCCTGGATGAAAGGGCAGTACGGTGTTGTGCACAATGTTTTCTGGAATGGTGGTTTCAGCACTGCGGTGGATTGAGCGCATGCGCTCGTTGTTTCCCATGGTCGCCTTGGTTACTTCGTAAATGAAGTCTTCCGGAAGATCACAGCCAGCAATAGCAAAGTTCCACATGGAAACGGCGCGCGCATCTTCTTCAAGCGTTGTGTACGTATTAGCGGGAATCATGAACTCAGCGACCGGGTAGTTTTCCAGCACGGTGGCTAGCTCTTCTTCGGTGAACTCAATGATGTTGACATCAGTTTGTACTTCCAGCTGGCTCACGGCGGGGATCGGGATGCCGGCCGCGAATGCAACAACGTCGAGCAGGCCATCCTGCAACTGGCCGCCTAGATCAGACCAGCCACCGTTACGGCGCTCAAAGTCCACGCCTAAGGTTTCTAATATAGCGGGGAAGTAGGTGTCAGACGTGGACGCCGCGGGGCCAAAGCCGATACGCGCGCCAGCCGGAATGTCAGCAATGGATTCGATGCCGCTGCTAGAGAGTGCCGCAATTGAGAATGGCGTTTCGTACATGGGGAACATGGCACAGACGTTGTCCATCTTCATACCAGGTGCCAGCAGGCTTTCACCGTTCACAGCATCAGACGCAGGACCCATGGTGGTTAAACCAAATGCCATGTCACCGGTATGCACTAGCGCTAAGTTTTGCGTGGGGCCACCGGTGACTTCACCGCCGCCAGATACGCCTACTTCATCAGCAATAAAGTTCGCCCAGCCTGAGCCGTAAACGAAGAACGTGCCGCCTTGACTGGCCGTACCGACGGTAAAGTTTTCCGGCCATTCGGAGCGGTCTGCTTGGGCACTGCTAGCTGCTACAAGCAGGGCGCTGCTGGCAAGTAGCGTGAAGGTCTTAGACATATGTTTACGCATGGCGAGAGTTCCTGGCTGTTATTGAGGTTATTGACTGACGGTCATATTCGATGCTGCTGATTAGTACGGCACGAATCAGACTATTCAGGGGTTATAACAGCGATAGTTGTGCCATCTTAATATTGTTATTTTAAAATCAGTTGGTTAAGAAAGCCTTCTTAAACTTTCGTGGCAGGCTTAGGCAGGCAATGTGTCCGAGTGTCCGCACGATGACTATTTTGCATGTGCGGATAGCCGCACACTAATGAGGTCGATCAAGCGTCATTAGCCAATAGTCTGTACCTTGAATAGGAAGACACTAGGCTGACCGTGTCTGGTTAGGCCTTCCTTTTATGGGATGAAACGTGGGTTTAACGAGAGGGCTTGCCGGGATCCATGATGCGTACGGGCTGTACATCTTGTTGTTTCTGGTCGTCGCGCACCTGGTTAACTCGGGTGGTCATTTCGGTAAGGGCATCTTCTTCAATAGGCAACTGCTCAAAAAAATCGCAGCTGACGCATTCGCGGTAGCGAATGCCATTCTGCTCCCAGGCGCGGATACGATCCATCTCCGCACAGCGCGGGCAGGTCACGCCGGCAATAAAGCGTTTAATCGTCGACATAAAAGACTCCTAGACATCAGGTGCGCGGCGCCCAGGGCACCGCGCATAAAGCAATGGTTTGAAACATGTACTTGATAACGTGCCTTAAGCGGCACGGATACCGCAGTGGCGAAGCAGTGGCTCAACGCTGGGTTCGCGACCGCGAAAGGCAACAAACAGGTCGGCGGCGTCACGAGCGCCGCCTTGCTCCAGGATTTCGCGACGAAAGCGCTGGCCTGTTTCTGGATCGAAGATGCCGGCTTCTTCAAAGGCACTCCAGGCATCTGCCGAGAGTACTTCCGCCCACTTATAGCTGTAGTAACCGGCCGCATAGCCGCCAGCAAATATATGCCCAAAGCTATTTTGGAAGCGATTGAAGGAGGCATTGGGCAGCACTGAGACCGCGGCCCGCACATCATTGAGCAGTGCTTGCACGTCGCTGGCGCTAGGGGCGCTGAGTTCATGGTGCAGGCGTAAGTCGAATAGCGAGAGCTCGATCTGGCGCATCATACCCATGGCTGATTGGAAGTTCTTGGCTGCCTGCAGGCGTTCTAGTAGATCGAAGGGAAGCGGCTCGCCAGTATCCACATGCTTGGCCAGCAGGTCTAGTCCTTCGCGCTCCCAGCAGTAGTTTTCCATAAATTGGCTGGGCAGCTCGACCGCATCCCAGGCTACACCGTTAATGCCGGAAATATCCGCAATGTGCTGCTTGGTGAGCATATGGTGAAGACCGTGCCCAAACTCATGGAATAAGGTCGTTACTTCGTCGTGGGTCAGCAGTGCGGGGCGGCCGCCTACCGGCGCAGTGAAGTTGCAGGTTAGAAAGGCGACCGGTAGCTGCAGGCCCTGCTTGGTTTGACGGCGTACGCGGCAGTCAGCCATCCAAGCACCACCGCGCTTGCCTTCACGGGCGTAGAGATCAAGGTAAAAGCCGGCAATCGGTTGGCCGTTTTCAGTAATCTGAAAGTATTGTACGTCTGGATGATAGCGGGTCGCCTCGGTATCTTCTTCACAGCGTACGCCGTAGAGGCGCTCAACCACTTGAAACAGGCCATCAATGACGCGCGGGGCGGGAAAGTAAGGGCGTAGTTGTTCTTGAGAGATAGCGTGACGCGCTTCGCGCAGTTTCTCACTGGCGTAGGCCACGTCCCATGGTTCAAGTACTTCCAGGCCTAGCTCGTCATGGGCGTAGGTGCTCAGCTCGGCAAATTCTTCTTTAGCCTGGGGCAGCGCACGGCGAGCTAGGTCATTGAGGAACTCAAGCACCTGCTCGGGAGATTCGGCCATTTTAGTGGCCAGTGAATAGTCCGCGTAGGTGGCAAAGCCAAGCAGTTGCGCAATGTCGCTACGTAGCGACAGAATCTCTTCCAAGATGGCGGCATTGTCGAACTTGCCTGTATCCGCGCTTTGGTCTGAGGCACGGGTACTAAAAGCGGTGTACACCTCACGACGCAGCTCGCGACTGTCAGCGTAGCTGACGACAGGGAAAAAGCTGGGGAAGTCCAAGGTAATCCGGTAGCCTGGCACGCCCTTCGCCTCGGCGGTGGCTTTTAAGGTATCTAAGGCGCTTTCTGGGACGCCTGCAAGCGCATCTAAACTATCAATATCTTTGTGCCATGCCTGGGTGCCATCCAGCACGTTATTTGAATATTGGTTTGAGAGTAGTGAAAGACGCGACTGAATCTCCCCGTAGCGCGCTTTCTGATCCGTGGGCAGGTCAACACCTGCTAGCCGGAAATCGCGTAAGGCGTTTTCGACGGTGCGCCGTTGGGCAGCATCTAACGATGCCCAGGCCGGGCCTTCTTTAAGCGCTTTCCAACCATGGAAAAGCCCTTCGTGTTGGCCAATCCAGGTGCCAAAAGCAGACAGCTTTTCAAGACATGCCTGATACGCTTCGCGTAATTCGGGGGAGTTCATGGTGCCGTTGAGATGAGAAATCGGTGACCACGCTTGGGTGAGCCGGTCATTGACGGCCTCAAACGGCGCTGAGAAATTGTCCCAAGTGGGCGGTGTGGCGGCGGCCTGTTGGGCGAGGAGATCAATGGCCTCGCGGCTTTCGTTTAGCAGGATTTCTAACGCAGGCTCCACGTGTTCGGCGCGAATGTCAGCAAAAGGGGGGAGCTTATGCGTCTCAAGCAACGGATTGGAGGGCAGGGGGGTGGAGGACATAGGCACCTCAGTTGGCATCGTTTTTAAAATCGTATAGGAAGCGCAAAACGCGCGATAATGATGACACAGTGCGGGCAGTGGGGCCGCGTTTCAATGCTAGGATTAAGGTCAGAGTTTGGCCTGCGTGCAAGCGCCTGCTAGTCTTGCCGCCTTTTAATGCCCTTAATGGCAGGAGCATACGATGAGCGAAACGCTGGAGCGCTGGGGGTCTAAGCGGGCCTTTATCTTGGCAATAACAGGTGCTGCCGTGGGTTTAGGCAACATCTGGCGCTTCCCCTACGTGGCTGGAGAAAATGGCGGTGCGGCATTTTTGCTGGTTTATGTAGCGTTTGTGCTGCTGCTAGGTATTCCCGTCATGATGGCGGAAATATTAATTGGCCGAGCCGGGCGTCGCGGCCCAATGCAGGCGTTAGGGGCCTTGGCGGCAGAGGCAGGAGCCTCGCCTCATTGGCGTTGGCTGGGGCTGTTCGGCGCGTTCACCGTATTCTGTATCTTATCGTTCTACTCGGTGGTGTCCGGCTGGTCGATTGAGTTTTTAGTTGCCTCCGTGAACGGTAATTTCAACGGCGCGAGCGTGGAGGTGATTGGCGCGGGCTTTGACGCTTTCTTGGCTAATCCGGGCCTGCTTATTTTTAATCACACCCTGTTTCTCTTCATGACCATGTCCGTTGTGGCGGCCGGTGTTGCCAAAGGTTTGGAGCGACTTAACAATTTGCTGATGCCGCTGCTGTATTTTTTGCTGCTGCTATTAGCAGGCTATGCTGCCACAACGGATGGTTTTGGCACCGCGCTGGCATGGCTGTTTCTGCCCTCTTTCGATGCGCTAACGCCATCGGTGGTGGTTCATGCGATGGGGCATGCATTTTTTACCTTGGCGGTGGGGGCCTGTGCATTAATGGCGTACGGGGCTTATATGCCTGAAGAGCAAAGCCTGCCCAAAGCCGCGTTTGTAGTAGCGGTGCTCGATATTAGCGTTGCGCTGCTGGCGGGTATTGCGATTTTCTCGGTTGTGTTTGCTCAAGGCATGGATCCCGCAGAGGGCCCAGGCTTAATGTTTGTTACTCTGCCGATCGCATTTTCTGAATTGCCCTGGGGTTCGGTATGGCTGAGCGTGTTCTTTTTATTACTACTGTTAGCTACCTGGACCTCAGCGATTAACTTAGCCGAGCCCATGGTCGCGACGCTGCAGGGCTTGGGGCTGCGCCGCAGCCTTTCGACGCTGGTCGTGGCGGTCAGCGTCTGGTTAATCGGCCTGCTATCCGCCTTCTCGTTTTCGACGCTTGCTGAGTTCCGGCCGCTCTTTGGGCGCAACGTGTTCGAGCTGGTCAGCAGTATACCGCCAGATGTTTTTCTGCCCTTAGGTGGATTGATGATCGCCATTTTTGCCGCCTGGGTGATGCCCCAGGAACGAGTCGCCAGCGCATTGGGTGCTGGTGAGCGCGGCTACCTAGTGTGGCGAAATATTCTTCGCTGGGTGTCGATTCCGCTGACCTTTATCGTGTTACTAGCGGGATTGCAGTAGGGCATTACGGGTTGTCATTAAACGCTATAGTCAGCGAGCCATATTCTTTAAACGGTCTATCGAAAACCGCAGGAGCTCATTATGAACAGTGCGTTAAGACGCTATCAGGGCATGGAGCCTTCGCTAGGCGAGCGCGTGTATATTGATCCGGCCAGCGTGGTCATTGGAGACGTGGTGCTGGGGGATGATTGCTCCATTTGGCCGATGAGCGTTATCCGTGGCGATATGCACCGTATCCGAATCGGTGCGCGTACCAGCGTGCAGGATGGCAGCGTGCTGCATATTACCCACGCAAGTGACTTTAGCCCGGCAGGCTTTCCGCTCATTATTGGTGATGATGTGACTATCGGTCATAAGGCGATTTTGCATGGCTGCACGCTGGGTAGTCGGATATTGGTGGGTATGGGGGCGATTGTGATGGATGGTGCGGTCGTTGAAGATGAAGTCATTATTGCCGCTGGCGCCGTAGTAACGCCGGGTAAGCATCTGGAAAGCGGCTACGTGTATGCCGGTAACCCGGCTAAACCACTGCGCCCGCTGAAAGAATCTGAGCGTGCTTTCTTCCCCTATACCGCCGGTAACTACGTTAAATTGAAAGACCGCTTTTTAGCCGAACCGTCACTTTAATGCCTCCTCTCTAAGCGATTGCCCTGCCAACCTTTTTTCGTAAATAGTCGTGTCGCGTTGGTCAGAAATCTGTTAATTTATCCAGTTTTCTGGGGTGCCGCGTCATGGCAAACTTTCGCACGCATATTACCGTAGCAGCGGCGGGCGGCATGCTGATAGCTTACGCAGCTTGGAAAGGTCATTGGTGGCCGCCTTCTCAAGCGGTGGTGATGGTTGCGCTGGTTACGTTTGGGGGCATTTTGCCAGACATCGATGCCGACCGATCACATTCTATCCGATTGATTTTTAATCTTCTTTCAGTGCCTGCCTTGGTCTTGGGCGCACTGCTGCTGCAGCCATGGCTCACACCGGGTGCGCTACTGGTTGCCTGTGGCGGTATCTACTTCTGTGTGCGCTATTTGGCCAGCGTACTATTTTCGCGTTTTACCGTGCATCGCGGCATCTGGCACTCACTGCTTGCGGGTGGGCTATGTAGCCTGGCCACCGCCGCGCTGAGTTTTAATCTGCTTGGCCAACCGGCGTGGCTTGCCTGGTCGCATGGCGCCGCCACGCTGTTCGGATTTTTAATTCACCTGAGTTTAGATGAAATGTACAGCGTGGATCTTGAAGGTGCTCGGCTAAAGCGTTCGTTCGGAACGGCGCTAAAGCTAGGCGATAGCCGGCGGCCCATGTCTAATCTGCTGATGTTGATTGCCACGTTAACGCTGGTGCCCTGGGTGCCGCCTTGGTCAGTATTAGGTGAGCTATTGCATCAGGGCTCGCTGCTGTGGCGATAGTCATCGGCATTGAGGCCGTGCTTTTTAAGTTTGTCATAAAAGGTTTTGCGCGGAATACCTAAGTGGCGACACACGTCGGTGACACGGCCGTGATAGCGCGCCAGAGATTGGCTGATCAGGCTTTTTTCAAACAGCTCTACCTGGCGGGGCAGCGTGGGCTCTTGAGTGTCTGCGCTGACCCCTTCCAATAGTGCATCCAGACGATAATCAAAGGCGGCGCCCAGCAGCACATATCGCTCGGCGAGATTGCGCAGTTCGCGCACGTTGCCGGGCCAGTCATGTGCGAGTAGAACGGCAATGCCAGAGCTGTCTAGGATAGGCGCTTCCAGCCCGCTGCGATTGGCAGCCACGACAGCAAAGTGTTGAAATAGTAAAGGAATATCTTCGCGCCGTTCGCGCAGGGCTGGCAGCGGCAGAGTGACCACGTTAAGACGATAATACAGATCTTCGCGAAAGCGGCCCTCTTCAGACGCTGCCTTTAGATCCACCTTGGTAGCGGCAATGACGCGAATGTTGAGTGGTACCGTTTCATTAGCGCCCAGCCGCTCCACGCTGCGCTCTTGCAGCACCCGCAGCAGTTTGACCTGAAGCGCCATGGGCATGGATTCAATTTCATCCAAAAATACCGTGCCGCCGTTGGCATGTTCGAATTTGCCTATACGCCGCTCTACAGCACCGGTAAAGGCACCTTTTTCGTGGCCAAATAGCTCGGACTCAATGGTGTTTTCGGGCACTGCGCCGCAGTTGATGGCCATAAAAGGGCTATTACGTCGCCCGCTGCGCTCGTGAATAGCGCGGGCCACCAGGTCTTTGCCGGTACCCGTTTCCCCAAACAGCAGCACATCGGCCTCCACTTGGCTGATGCGCTGAATCATGGCGGCCAACCGCGAAATGATGGGTGTGCGGCCGACCAGGCGAGGGCCCAGCGCGGCTTGCTGTACTTCCAGTTCGGCTTTCAGGCGGTGATTTTCTAAACTGAGCTGGCGCTTCTCAATACCACGACGCACCACATCCAATAGTTGATCACCGGCGAAGGGCTTTTCAAGAAAATCCCATGCCCCTGCACGCATTGCTTCTACGGCGGTCGAAATATCGCCGTGGCCGGTAATTAAAATGATTGGCAGCGTGGCGTCGCGATCATGTAGCTCGTGCAGTAGCGCCATGCCATCCATACCGGGCATCCGTATGTCGCTGACAATCACGCCTGGAAAGTCGGGCGTTAAGGCGGCGAGTGCCTGTTCGGCTGATTCGTAGCAGTAGGGCGTGTAGCCTGCAAGCTCGAGGGTTTGGCTGGCGGTGATCCGCAGGTGTGGTTCGTCGTCGATCACTATGACCGGCAGGGTCGACGGTTCATGCATAGTGAGAGCGCTCCTGGACATGCGTTAACGTTGAGTGGGGTAGCGTAATAGTGAAGCAAGCGCCCCCTTCGGGTCGATTAGCAGCCTGCAGCTTACCGCCTAAATCGTCCATAATGCGTGCAGAGATCGAGAGGCCCAAGCCTAAGCCACTGCCTGGCGCTTTGGTGGTGAAAAAGGGTTCAAACACGTGCCCTAAATGCTCAGCTGGAATGCCGGGGCCGTTATCGGCAACGCTAATATTCACCTGCTGATGGTGAATGCTAGCGCTGAGGGTCAGCTGCGGTACGGGTTCGGCTTTCATGGCCTGCAGAGCATTGCCGATTAGATTAACCAGCACTTGCTCAAGACGTACAAGGTCGCCTTTCACCCATAGCGTTTCATCGGGCCACTCCTGAATAATCGTAATGTTGCCTTCACGCAGACGACTTTGAAATAAGCGCAAGGCGTAGTCGATACAGGCCTGGACGGAAATGCTCTCTTGGCGTTCACTACTCTTGCGTGAAAACTGGCGCAGCTGTGCGCTGATATCGGCCATGCGCTCGGTCAGCTCAACAATCTGCTCAAGGTTGGCGTCGGCTTTTTCATGGCGTGCTAGTGCCATAAAGCGTCGGGCGTTTTCTGCATAAGCGCGAATAGCGGCCAGCGGTTGGTTAAGCTCATGGTTGATGCCCGCAGCGAGCTGCCCTAATACGGCCAGTTTAGCCGCTTGAATCAGCTCATCCTGCGTTTGGCGTAAGTTGGCTTCAGCACGGCGGCGCTCTTCAATTTCATCAGACAGCCGCTGGTTGCTGGAGACTAAATCACGGGTGCGCCTTTCTACGCTAACTTCCAGCTCATCGCGAACGCGGGCCAAAGTATGGCGCTCGCGCTCGGCAAACGCTTCCCGTTCACGACGAAGCCTCAGCCGCTGCCAGCCAATGCCGGCCCCAAGCGCAATCAGGCTGTAGAGGCTGCCCGCCATGAGCACGGCGACCCATTGGGCGCTGATCACCGGCGTTAGCGGCTTTAAAATATGCATCTGCCAGCCAAACTCAGGAATAGGTCGCGTCAGGCTTAGGTAATTGCCTTTACTTAAAGCGCCTTGGGAGAAACTTACTAATTGGCTGCCCTGGCCGTAAGGCGCAATGACGCCGATGCCGGAGGATGTTAGTGGCTCCATCGCATAACGTCGCGTTGCGCGCAGGACTTGACGTTGCTCATCGGAGAGCGGGTAAAGGGCGTTCATTCGCAGCCCTGGGTGGCTGGCCATGAAGATGATGTTGTCGCTGTCGGTGACAAACAGCTCGGCATCTTGCTCGGCCCAGCTTTCTTCAACGTCATCAAGCAGTACTTTGATGACTAATACGCCGTCAGGTTTGGCATCGGGTGAGGTGTCCTCGAGCCAAATCGGCGCTGAAAAGAAGTAGCCCCGCTCAAGTGATTGGGTGCCCAAGCCATAAAACCGACCTTGGCGGCCCGCGATGGCTTCGGTGTAATAGCTGCGAAAAGCATAGTTTTGGCCAATAAAGGTGTTAGACCGATGCCAGTTGCTGGCGGCAATAGTATCGCCATCGCGATTTAGCAAATAAACGTCTGAAACGCCTGCTGTAAAGCGAAAGCGATCCAGCAACATATTCAGTGACATCGAGTCTTGGCTGTCGGGGGAGGCTAAAAAACGCTGCACACCCTCCCTTGTCGCGAGCATTTGTGGCAGGTAGTCGTATCGCAGTAAATAGCCGTTCAAATTAGCAGCAGACAGGCGCAGCTCGTTTTCGGCATCGTCTTGTAAGTTAGAAAGTGCTTGCTCGCGGGCCAACTGGGCGGCTTGCCACATGCACAGCAATAAACCGAGCGAAATAACCAGTAGCCACAGGCGGCGCCAGCGTGGTGGCAAGCGAGCGGGGGGCTGGCTGTGTATGTCAGCCTTGCTCATGCCGGTGTCTTTCGGTTGCCTTGAGCACGGCGAAGGGCGCGTTGGGCCCGCGTTTCTTCACGCGCCATTTCAAGAAGCCCTTCTTCAACGAACGCTAGGTGCTCATGCGCGCGAGCGCGGGCATCTTCGGCACGTCCTTCCAAGATGGCGTCAAGTAAGGCACGATGCTGCTGCATGAGCTGGCTGCGTGAGCTGGGTTTGGCAAACAGGTGGGCCAGATTATTAACTATGCTCTTTTCAAGCAGATGAAAAATACCGCGAATGGTATGTAGCAGCAGCACATTGTGGGCCGCTTCGGCGATGGCAAGATGGAACGCCGCGTCAAGTTTGGCTTCATGAACAGGGTCGGCGCCGGCAAAACCGCCATCGAGCTCTTCAAAGCGCTGAATGAGGAACGCTTTATCAGCGGGCGTTGAGCGCAGCGCAGCGTAATAGGCGGATATTCCTTCCATGGCATCGCGGAATTCGAGTAGGTCTAAGTTAAACTCACCGTGGCGAGAAAGTAGTTCCAAAAGCGGATCGGTATAGCCATTGCTAAGGTCGTCGTTCACAAAGGTGCCACCGCCTTGGCGACTGGTCAGTAAGCCGCGCGCGGCTAATTTTTGAATGGCTTCACGTAAAGAAGGGCGTGAGACGCCAAAACGCTCCGCTAATTCACGCTCTGGTGGGAGGCGCTGCCCAGGTTTTAAACTGCCCTCCAGCATCATGGCTTCTAAACGCTCGGTAATAACATCGGCCAAACGCTGCTGGCGGAGCGGTGGATAGCTCATGTTGGGTAGCTCCTTCAATTGGTAAGACCAATATTAAAAGCTTTGAACAGGCAGCTCAAGCGCTGACAGTGGCGCGTGGCTATTGATCAAGCATTATTAGTCTTAGCATTGAACTAAAGTATAGCGTTACGTGCGGCTATAAAGCCGCATCATTGTTTGACTCTCTAATGGTGCCTCACTACTGTTGATGCCATATTTTTGTCAATTGGTAAAACCAATTGTTGACTCTGGATACGCCGATGTATAGCGCGTCGACTGCGCGCATCTACTAAATAGGGCTTGCCATGATTATTTCAGCCTCCACGGACTACCAAAAAGCCGCTAAGCGTCGTATTCCTCCTTTTCTATTCCATTATGCCGACGGGGGAGCATACGCTGAGCATACGCTGCGACGTAATGTTGAGGATCTCTCTGGCATCGCGTTGCGCCAGCGTGTGCTGAAGGATATGTCCTCGCTATCGCTGGAAACCGAGCTATTCGGTGAAAAGCTGGCCATGCCGATTGCGCTGGCTCCGGTGGGGCTAGCAGGTATGTACGCTAGACGCGGGGAGGTTCAGGCGGCGCGAGCGGCGGCTAATAAAGGCATTCCGTTCACGCTGTCGACGGTGTCGGTGTGCTCCATTGCGGAGGTGGCCTCGGCGATTGATCGACCCATCTGGTTCCAGCTCTACGTGCTGAAGGACCGGGGGTTCATGAAACACGTGCTGGAGCAAGCTAAGGCCGCCGGGGTCAAGACGCTGATCTTTACCGTTGATATGCCTGTGCCGGGTGCGCGCTATCGCGATGCTCACTCTGGAATGAGCGGTAAGTATGGGCCGATTCGGCGGATGGCTCAGGCTGCAATGCATCCTTTCTGGGCGTGGGATGTCGGTATTAAAGGTCGTCCTCATGACCTGGGTAATGTCTCTGATTACCGCGGTAAGCCAACCGAGCTTGAGGATTACATTGCCTGGCTAGCTACCAACTTCGACCCCGCTATCTCTTGGAAGGACCTGGAGTGGATTCGTGAGCTCTGGGACGGGCCGATGATTATTAAAGGAATACTTGATGCTGAGGATGCCCGCGATGCGGTGCGCTTTGGTGCAGACGGCATTGTTGTTTCTAATCATGGCGGCCGTCAGCTTGATGGCGTTCCCTCTACTGCGCGGGCCTTGCCGGCGATTGCCGACGCGGTTAAGGGGGATCTGGCCATTCTTGCTGATTCCGGCGTGCGCAGCGGGCTTGACGTTGTGAGGATGATCGCTTTGGGTGCCGATACCGTTTTGCTGGGGCGCGCCTTTATCTATGCGCTTGCCACTGCTGGCGAGGCGGGAGTCACGCATTTGCTTGAGCTATTTGAAAAGGAAATGCGCGTGGCGATGACGCTCACCGGAGCGAGAAATATTGCCGATCTGGGCGCGAATTCATTGGTATCGGATTTGCCTCGCGATCTCGCGTGAGCCGGCGCTAATGCATGGCTTGCGTCGGGCTAATTTTAGTTCGCAATAGTGTCATGGTAATGTCAGATGTGTTTTTTTCACCATAGCCCTTGCCAATCCGTGAGCGAGTCCGTAAAGTACGCATCCG
>NZ_JBQDLQ010000064.1:0-19736 GCF_052095695.1 Halomonas sp. | reverse complement strand
TTGCCGTCCTGTGTTAGCCATACGCCCCTCGCATTGAGCGGCGATTCTGAAAGAGATAAGTGACAATAAGTGCGAAAAAAGCAAATTTTACCCAACAGCGTACCATGCTAACAGCGTTATTTAAGCCGCTCGCCAAAGAGCAGGCCTCACCTGTCGTATACTCGTGGTTTGCCGCCATGGGCTGACACTTGACCTCAGGAATAAAACGGTATGCCGCTGACACTCTGGTTATCATTAGCCGCTATCTGCGCCATGGGTGCGATGTCGCCAGGACCAAGTTTGGCATTAGTGCTACGCCATACGCTAGGCGGCGGGCGCTTGTTAGGCGTGATAGCGGCCATCTTTCATACGCTCGGCGTGGGTTTTTACGCATTGCTGACGGTATGGGGACTAGGCGCGCTGATTGCCGGCTTTCCGGTGGTGTTTCAATTGATCACCTGGTGCGGCGCCGCTTACTTGGCCTGGCTAGGGTTTCAAGCGCTGCGCGCCGGAAAAGCAGGCGCTTTGCACCCGGCTGCCATGGCGACGAGCCGAGGGCAAGCGGCTAAAGAGGGCGTGCTGGTCGCGTTAGGAAACCCTAAGCTGATCCTGTTCTTTGTTGCGCTGCTCAGTCAGTTTGTGACCCCCGACATGAGCGCATTGGCGAAAGGGATTATCGTGCTGACCGCGATGGTGATTGACGGTGGCTGGTACGTGCTTGTCGCGGTGGTGCTTTCGCATTCAAGGATTCTGCCTTGGCTGCAAAAGCATGCCCACTGGATTAATCGTATTACCGGCGTGCTGCTCATCGCGCTGGCGTTGAGAGTGGTTGCTGGGCCGCTGGTGTAAAAAGCATAGCCGTGGCATGGTAATCGCTATGCCGTTTAAGGTATTTGTAGGGCTTATTTAATGACGATTTACGACCAAGACTGTTATACCCATCAAGGGAGGCCGTTCAATTTGCGGGCGCTGCGTGGCCAAGTATTACTGGTGGTCAACGTGGCTAGCCAGTGTGGCTTCACGCCACAGCTTAATGAGTTGGAAACCTTCTATCAGCGCTATCGTGATCGTGGTTTTACCGTGCTAGGGTTTCCCTGCAATCAATTTGGCCGCCAATCCCCGGAGAATGCCCAGGCGTTCTGTCAGTTTGGCGAACAGCAGTATGGAATCAATTTTCCGCTACTAGAGAAAGTGCATGTGAATGGCGGCCGGGCTCATCCGCTGTTTGTGTGGCTAAAGCATCAGGCACCAGGCGTACTGGGGACGCCAATGATCAAGTGGAATTTCACTAAGTTCTTGATTGGCCGCGATGGACACGTCATTGCTCGCTTTGGCCCGCGTGATCACGGGCGCCCATTGAGGTTGGCGTTGGAAAAAGCCTTAGATGAATCTTATCCGTAGCGTGGCGGTCTAAATGCGTTAAACCTGTTCACCCCGTATAACGGCAAGTCGGTTCATTAGCGCATTCAGGCGGTGGCGCACCATCATAGTGGTCAATCCTGAAAACAACGCCCAGCTTTTACGCCGCCAGCCTTTCAGGCGCAGATTGTGGTTGACCAGCTGCTGCATGAGCTTGCGATCATTAAATTGGCGCCATTCGCTAGCAATGGAAAGCTGATGGCGCGACATGACCGGCGCCATTTCCAAACGAAACATCCACTCCAGTTCTTTAAGCGACATCTCGTAGCGTTGCACGACGTCCAACATGCGCGCGTAGTCCCGTTCGCTGGGCTCGCGGTCAAGCCACAGCGGCGCTAACGCTAGCCAAAGATCGCCGCGTTCGTCTACAAGCTGCTGTGCATTCATGGTGGCCTCGTGTGGGGAGTCGTTGCTGGCATAGGGGACATTAATCGCTATCGTGACGCGAAAGTCTGGTGATCTCAAGCGCGGACAATAGCGCAAGAGCGGACAGCGCGCACGGAGACAGCTAGAATAGCTTCATTGAGTCACGACATCGCGATGTCGATAGCCAAATTAATCTGATAACGAGGTTCGAGATGATTATTAAACCCAAGGTGCGCGGCTTTATTTGTACGACTACCCACCCGGTAGGCTGTGAGCAAAATGTCCTTGAGCAGATTGAGGCTACCCGTGCCCGTGGTTTAGATAAAAGCGCCGGCCCGAAAAAAGTGCTCGTGATTGGTGCATCGAGTGGCTATGGTTTGGCTGCGCGTATTACCGCGGCGTTTGGCTATGGTGCTGACACGCTGGGTGTGTTCTTTGAAAAGCCCGCGACTGATGTCAAGCCTGGCACCGCGGGCTGGTACAACAGTGCTGCCTTCGATAAGTTCGCTAAACAAGAAGGCCTGTACAGCAATTCCATCAATGGCGATGCGTTCTCCCACGAAGCGCGGGAAAAAGCCATTGAGTTGATTAAGCAAGATATGGGCGAGATTGATCTGGTGGTGTACTCGCTGGCATCGCCCGTTCGTAAAATGCCGGATACTGGTGAGCTGAAGCGCTCCAGCCTTAAGCCGATTGGCGAAACCTACCGTGCCACGGCTATCGATACCAACAAAGATGCGATCATCGAAGCAGAAGTGGAACCGGCAACACAGGAAGAGATTGACGACACCATTACCGTCATGGGTGGCGAAGATTGGGAGCTGTGGATGAGCGCGCTAGATAAAGCAGGCGTGCTGGCGAAAGGCGCTCGCAGCGTCGCGTTTAGCTATATTGGCACCGAAATCACTTGGCCGATTTACTGGCACGGTGCGCTGGGTAAAGCGAAGGAAGACCTGGATCGCGCCGCGACGGCGATTGATAGCCACCTGAAGGCCAGCGGCGGTGGTGCCAATGTTGCGGTACTCAAGTCAGTAGTCACTCAGGCGAGCGCGGCGATTCCGGTTATGCCACTGTATATCGCGATGGTTTATCGCATCATGAAAGAGCAGGGCCTGCATGAAGGCACTATTGACCAATTGAATCGACTGTTCGGTGAGCAGCTTTACTCTGAGCAAGGTCAGCGCGGCGAATTTGCCACCGATGAGGCCGGCCGCCTGCGGCTAGATGATTGGGAACTGCGTGATGATGTGCAGCAAGCCTGCCAGGACCTTTGGCCGGAAGTGACGACCGACAACCTGTTCGACATTACTGACTATGCCGGTTACAAGCACGAATTCTTGAAGCTGTTTGGGTTTGAGCGTAGCGATGTTGATTACGATGCCGATGTCAGCCCAGAAGTTAAGTTTGATGTCGTCAGTCTGTAAGCCTTAGGCCTCATGACGTGTTTGCTTGATGTTGTTATTGCCGGGCCCTGTGCCCGGCAATTTGCATTGATGCGTCACTTTTTTGCGATAGGGGGCAGAACGCTGCTCTCCACTGCGTAATTGCGTAAGATAGACATTTCATCCAGTCGATGGCGGTTCTTCATGCAGCTCAGTGACTTATCATGCAGCCTCGCCCGCTAACGGCGCAGCCTAATGTGATCCGCAGGCGGGTCGCATTTCTGCTGCTGCCGGGCTTTTCGTTATTGGCCCATGCCAGCGCTATTGAACCACTGCAAATGGCCAACCAGCTGAGTGGCGAGATGCTTTATCACACCGCCACCTTAAGCATGGATAGCCAGCCGGTGCGCAGCGGTGCTCAGCTTTCGCTGCTGGCTCAGCATGCGTTAAGCGAGTCACTGGGGCCTATTGACCTGCTCTTGATCTGTGCGCCGACGCCGCTGCCCTATACGCTGCCCGCTAAGCTTAACGAATGGCTGCGAGCTCACCAAGGTCGAGGCGTATCGTTAGGCGGTTTGGCAGGTGGTACGGAAGTGCTGGCGCGCTGCGGGTTGCTAGATGGATACCGAGCGACGCTTCCATGGCAGCGTTTTGAGGCTTTTTCCCAGGCATACCCACAGGTAACGCTTTCTCAGCAGCTGTTTGAAATTGATCGCGACCGGCTGACCTGTGCGGGCGGCACCGCAGCAATGGATATGATGCACACGCTGATTGGCCAGCATCACGGGGCGCGACTGGCAGAGCAGGTATCGGAGCAGTTTGTTTGCGACCGCATTCGCTTAGCCGATGAGCGCCAGCACGTGCCGCTTCGCAGTCGCTTGGGGCATGCCCCGCAAAGCTTGGTCGATGCCGTGACGCTAATGGAAGCCAATATCGAGGAGCCGCTTTCGACCCTTGAACTGGCGGAGCATTTGGGTATTTCTCGCCGTCAGTTGGAGCGGCTATTTAAGAAATATCTCCAGGCAGTGCCAAGCCGCTACTATCTGGATTTGCGTTTGCAAGAGGCACGCAAGCAGCTGCGCGAAACCGATCGCGCGATTGGCGATATCGCCTTTGCCACTGGGTTTTCATCCGGCGCACACTTCTCAACCGCCTATCGCAACCATTTTGGCATGACGCCAAGAGAAGAACGTTTGGCTTAGCGTGCATAAAACCAAGAGTGGTTATTCATAATTCCCTGTCACATTGCTGAAAGCAGATAACCACATCAGCGCCTTATACTGTTTTTACCCCATTACTCTATTGGAGAGTTTGCCCCATGAGCACCATCCCGACTCGGCTGGATTTTGATCATTACATGACGCCTAACTATGCACCGCAGCAGATTATTCCGGTGCGCGGCGAAGGTAGCCGACTATGGGATCAGCAGGGGCGTGAATACATCGATTTTGCCGGCGGCATTGCGGTGAACTCTTTAGGTCACTGTCATCCTGTGCTGGTTAACGCGCTTAAAGAGCAGGGTGAAAAGCTTTGGCATCTTTCCAATATCTATACCAATGAGCCTGCTCTCAAGCTGGCGAAAAAACTGGTGGAACGCACGTTTGCTGACAAAGTCTACCTTTGCTCTTCGGGAGGAGAGGCGAATGAGGCGGCGCTGAAGCTAGCGCGTCGCTACGCGGTGGATCACCACGGCGAAAAGAAAGACAAAATCATTTCCTTCAATCAGTCCTTCCATGGACGCACTCTCTTTACGGTTAGCGTTGGCGGTCAACCTAAATACTCGCAGGGCTTTGGGCCGATTCCTGGCGGCATTTTGCACGCTGAATTTAATGACCTGGAAAGCGTTCGCGCCTTAATGGGCGACGATACCTGCGCGGTGATGGTTGAGCCCATGCAGGGCGAGGGCGGCATTCTACCGGCGAGCCCCGCATTTTTGAAAGGCCTGCGCGAACTGTGCGATCAGCACAATGCCCTGCTGATTTTTGATGAAGTACAAACTGGCGTTGGCCGTTGCGGGACACTTTACGCCTACGAACGCTATGGCGTGACGCCGGACATTCTCACTAGTGCTAAATCGCTAGGCGGCGGTTTTCCGGTAGGCGCGATGCTGGCAACCGACAACGTTGCCAAGTCATTAGCCTTTGGCACCCATGGCTCAACCTACGGCGGTAATGCGCTGGGGTCTGCCATCGCGTTGGCGGCCGTCGAATTTATCGATACTCCAGACGTTCTGGCAGGCGTGCAAACGCGCCACGATCTTTTCCGTGAGCATTTAGAAACCATTAATCGTAAGCACGGCGTGTTTAAAGAAATCCGCGGCATGGGACTGTTGATCGGCGCTCAGATGTCGGATGCTTTTGAGGGCCGCGCTAAAGATATTCTGCCGCTGGCCATTGAAGAAGGCTTAATGGCGCTAATCGCTGGGCCTAACGTATTGCGTATGGCGCCTTCGCTGGTGATTCCTGAGGCAGATATTGCTGAAGGCATGGCGCGCCTAGAGCGTGCCATTGAGCGGCTTGTTGCGACAGCATGAGTGAGCCACAGGCCGCGTTAACTGAGGGGGCGTCGAGAATGCTGGTAGTGCGACCCGTTAAGACGACGGATCTCAACGCGTTGGAGCAGTTAGCTGAGCAAGCCGTGCCTAAGCTAACCAACCTGCCTGCTAACCGTGAGCGGCTTCAGGAGCGCATTGCGCGCTCTTTGGATGCGTTTAGTGGTGACGTTGAGTTTCCTGAAAATGAGCACTATACCTTTGTGTTAGCGGACGATAGTCGGGAGGAGGTGCTGGGCACGGCCACTATTCGTGCCCAGGCAGGCGCCAGTGAAGCCTATTACACTTATCGTCAAGAAACGCTGATTCACGCCTCTCAGCAGCTCAACGTGCGCCGTGAAGTACAGACATTAGCGCTCTCCCATGAAGTATCAGATGCCACCTTATTGTGTGCTTTTTCGCTTAACCCACGCTACAAGGGCACCAGTGCGGAAAGCCTTCTACGCCGCGCGCGGTTGATGTTCATTGCTCAGTATCCCGAACGCTTCTCGCGCATTCTCGCGGTGGCATTTCCTGGCTATTTAGATACCCACAGCGAATCGCCATTTTGGGAGAGCGTGGGGCGGCATTTTTTTGCGCGCAGTTTTCAGGATATTAATCACATTGCCGGCGTGCGCTCGAAAAGCTTTATTGCTGAAGTGATGCCCCAATTTCCACTTTATTTACCGCTGCTTACGCCTCACGCGCGGGCCGCGATTGGTCGCGAACACCCGGCTCATGAAGAGGCGCTACAGGAGATGTTGGCAGAGGGCTTCGTGCGTTCTCGTCACGTGGATATTTTCGATGCCGGGCCGATTGTAAAAGCGGAGCGCGAACGACTGGAAACCTTTCGTAGCGCCGCTTGGCACCCGGTACGCATTCGACCTGAACATGCGCTGCCCGATGCTGAGCCGGCAATGGTCGCCAATCAAAAACTCGGCGAGTTCCGCTGCATTGTGTCGCGCTATGCGCTCTCGCCGACGGGTCAGCTAATGCTGTCTCCTGAGCACGCTGAGCGGTTGGGTGTCACCGAAGGGCGAGCGGTGCTTGCCGCACCGTTGACATTGCCCACCGCGGTAGACGCGCTTGATGAAGGAGAAATGTAATGCGCATTCGACCCATTGCCCGTGAAGATTTGGATGGGCTTCAGGCGCTTGCGCAGCAGGCAGGCGTTGGCTTTACCTCGTTACCGGATAATCGTGAATTCCTCGCCGGTAAAATTGAAGCCGCCGCCAGCGCATTTGAAGAACGCACGCCGGTAGACGATCGACTCTACTTCTTTGTATTAGAAGATGAAGAAAATGGCGAACTCGCCGGCTGTTGCGCGATTGAGGGCCAGGTGGGTCGTGAAGTGCCGTTTTATAACTATCGCCTAGGTGCGTTGGCACACTCATCTATCCAGCTCGATTTGCATCGCACTATCGATACGCTGTTTTTAAGCTCCGACCACACCGGTGATGCAGAGGTTTGCTCACTGTTTCTGCGTCCTGAGTATCGTGGCGAAGCGAATCGTCACTTACGCAATGGCGCGCTGCTCTCAAAGGCTCGATGGCTGTTCATTGCTCAATTTCGTGATCGCTTTCCGCAGAAAGTGCTGGCTGAAATGCGCGGCGTGTTCGATGAGAACAACATCAGCCCCTTCTGGGAGAGCCTGGGTAAGCATTTTTTCCCTATGGATTTCAGCGAAGCTGACCGCTTAACCGGTTTGGGCCAGAAGAGCTTTATCGGCGAGCTGATGCCACGGTTTCCTATCTATACAACGTTCATGGCCGAAGAGGCGCGCGCCTGCATTGGCCAGGTGCATCGCCATACCCGACCTGCGCTAGAAATGCTCAACAAAGAGGGGCTGCGCTGGGAAGGCTATATCGATATTTTCGATGGTGGCCCGACGGTAGAGGCGTATATCGACGACGTGCAAGCGGTCCGCAACTCGCGGCTGTGCCAGGTAGACGTTTCATCCAGCGCCCCGCAAGAGAGCGTCAGCCGCTGGTTGGCGGCCACTATCCAAATACGCAATTTTACTGCTAGCTGGATAGGCCGTGCGCCGACGCATGACAACATCATTGTGCTTAGTGAGCAGGAAGCAAGTCGGCTAGGCGTCACCACCGGTGACTTCGTTCGCTTACTGGAAACCTAAATCCTGCAAAAATAAGCACGGCAAAAGTTTGGCAACGTTAGGAGAGAACGATGCACGCTCAACAGCAGCAATTGATCAACGGCGCCTGGGTAGCAGGTGAAGCAGACACGTTCGCCAAGCATGATCCCATCTCGGCCAAGCAGCTGTGGCAGGGTGCGTCGGCATCTAGTGAGCAGGTTGGCGCCGCGATTAACGCCGCACGGGGAGCGTTTCCTAACTGGGCGCGCACACCCGTTACTGAGCGTCAGGCACTGGTCGAGCGGTTTGCCGAGATTTTAAAAGCGCGTGGTGAAAATCTTGCCCTGGCGATTGCCTCTGAAACCGGCAAGCCGCTTTGGGAGGCGCGTACCGAGGCCGGAGCGATGGTGGGGAAGATTGCCCTGTCGATCAGCGCATACCACGAACGCACCGGCGAGCGTGAAAAATCAGTGGGTAGCGCTAAAGCCGTTCTGCGCCATCGCCCCCACGGTGTCATGGCAGTATTTGGCCCGTACAACTTTCCCGGTCATTTACCTAACGGCCATATGGTGCCCGCACTGCTAGCGGGTAACTGCATCGTTTTTAAACCTAGTGACCAAACCCCGCTAACGGCTGATCTAACGCTGCAGTGCTGGCTAGAAGCCGGGCTACCTGAGGGTGTTATAAACTTAGTGCAGGGTGGCGTGGCAGTCGGCCAAGCGCTGGCGGCGCATCCCGGCATTGATGGCCTGCTGTTTACCGGCAGTGCCAACGTCGGGGGCATGCTACACAAGCAGTTCGCTGGACAGTTGGATAAAATTCTCGCGCTGGAGCTAGGCGGTAATAATCCCCTGGTGGTTAAGGATAAGCCCGATCAGCGCGCCGCTGTGCTGGCTATCCTACAGTCGGCCTATCTTTCCGGTGGCCAGCGCTGTACGTGTGCTCGTCGCTTGATAGTGCCCTTTGGTGACGTTGGCGATCGCTTAATCGAAGCGCTCTCAGAGGCTATTACCAAGCTGCACGTGGCGGGTCAGTTTGACGAAGATCCCGCGCCATTTTACGCCGGTTTGGTGAGCGTTGCCGCCGCCGATGGGCTGCTAAAAGCTCAGGACTCGCTGGAAGCCCTCGGCGCCACGGTCATCAACCGTATGCAGCGGCTTCAGGAGGGCACCAGCTTGCTGAGCCCTGCGCTTATCGACGTGACGGGCCTGGACGTTCCTGATGAGGAGCATTTTGGGCCGTTACTCAATATCCATCGTTACCACGATTGGGATGAGGCGCTTGAGCTTGCTAATAATACCCGCTACGGGCTCTCTGCCGGTCTGATTGGCGGTGATAAAGCCGATTGGGATGACTTTTTGCTGCGTATTCGTGCCGGGATTGTGAACTGGAATCGCCAAACGACCGGGGCTTCCGGCGATGCGCCCTTTGGCGGTGTGGGCGACAGCGGCAATCATCGCCCCAGTGCTTACTATGCGGCGGACTACTGCGCTTATCCTGTCGCGTCCATGGAAGCTGACACCTTGGAGATGCCCGATACCCTGCCGCCGGGAGTCATCCTATGAGCACCGCTGCCATCAGCAATGTCAGAGAAGTCAATTTCGACGGTTTGGTTGGCCCTACCCACAATTACTCCGGGCTTGCGGTAGGTAACGTTGCCTCGATGAGCCATGGCGGCTTGGTGTCGAACCCCAAAGAGGGCGCGCTGCAGGGCCTGCTGAAAATGAAGTCGCTGATGGATGCAGGCTACGCTCAGGGCGTATTGCCACCTCAGCAGCGGCCTGATATCGGCGCTCTGCGTGATTTAGGCTTTAAGGGTAGCCATCGTGAAGTGTTGGCTCGCGCCGCTACCGAGGCCCCGCACTTGCTGCGCGCCGTTTGCTCCGCTTCCAGCATGTGGACGGCTAACGCAGGCACTATTACGCCCAGCCGGGATGCATGGGACAGCCGGGTACATTTCACTCCAGCGAACCTGCAGTCCAGCCTTCATCGTTACCTCGAACCACAAACGACGGGCCGCGTACTGCGGGCGATTTTTCACGATGAGCAGTATTTCGCCCATCACCCGGTGTTGCCCGCCACACCTGATTTTTCCGATGAAGGCGCGGCCAACCATACGCGCCTTTGTGGCGAGCATGGCGAGCCAGGCGTGCATCTGTTTGTCTATGGCCGCCAGGCGTTTGGTGGCGAGCGCCAGCCAGCACGTTTTCCGGCAAGACAGACGTTAGAAGCTAGCCAAGCGGTGGCTCGTCAACACGGCCTCACGGAAGCTCAAACGGTGCTTGCTCAGCAGCATCCGGACGCCATCGACGCAGGCGTTTTTCACAATGACGTGATTGCCGTTGGCAATGGCCCTGTACTGCTGTATCACGAAATGGCGTTTTTGGATGAGCAGCGTACGCTCGAAGAACTGCGCGCCAAAATGGCCAGCCCGCTGATTCCCGTGCGGGTGCCTTTGGAAGCAGTGAGCATGGAGGATGCAGTCGCCTCGTATCTGTTCAACTCCCAGCTGCTTTCCAATCCAGACGGTACTATGACGCTGGTGGTGCCCGGCGAATGCCAGGAACGCGAAGCGGTGTGGCGCACTATCCAGGAGTGTCTGCTGGCGGGCAACAATCCGATCAGTGAGGTGGTCGTTAAAGACGTGAAGCAGAGCATGCGCAACGGCGGCGGCCCTGCCTGTTTGCGTCTGCGCGTGGTGCTGACGGATGCCGAGCGTGCAGCGCTCACCGGCCGCGTGCTACTCACCGATGCGCTGTACGACGATCTTGCCGCTTGGGTCAACCGTCATTACCGCGACCGATTAGCGCCCGATGATCTTGCCGACCCGCAGCTTGCAGAAGAATCGCTGACGGCATTGGATGAGCTGACGCAACTGCTGAAAATTGGCTCGGTTTATCCATTTCAATTAATTTAAGGCGTCGCCACGCTACTTAGATTTTGCCCTTTCCAATATTCAGCAGGGCGATGCCTGAGCCAATGAGAAAAATTCCGAGCAGTAAGCCTTCGGGGGCGGCTTCTCCTTGCAAAAATATCGCGACCGGGACGCCTACTATGGCGCCCACCGAACCCAGTAAGCTGAGTAGCACCGGTCCGCCGCTTTTCTGTAGCAAAAAAAGCAGTAAGAACTGGCCTGCGAACACTAGGGATTGAAGCGCGATCAGTAGAAGCGGAAGGCTTTGATCGGTGGGGATGCTAAGCGAGAAGCCGGGCAGTAAACCAACACCGAAGAGGATAACAGCCGCGGCGATTAACATGCCGGGGGCCAGCGCATCGCCAGAGACGCCGGCTGGCCAGCGCAGTGTCCGATAAAGGTTGCCGATCGCCAACAGTATCGGCCCCGTTAGCGCCAGGAGAATCCAGAGATAATCGGCATCCGGCGTGGAAAGCTTGTGAGCCGCTAAGGTGACGGCGCCTGCCAGGGCTGACAGCACGCCTGCCGCACGCATTACCTGAAAGCGTTCCAGCTTTAATATCAGTGCGCCAATATAGGTGAGCAGTGGCGGCAGAGTAATGGTTAAGGCAACGAACCCTGCGCCGATATGCGGAATGGCGGAGAAAAAGATCAGGTTAGACCCCGCTACTCCCACAAAAGCGGCCACGAAGTAATACTCAATGGTGCGTCCCGTGATAGATGGCAGGTTGCGGCGGAGTGCGGAGATTGTAATGAGTATTAGCGCCGCGCCGGTAATCGACCAAAATAAAAAAGCGAGCGCTGATAGCTGCCTTTCCCCTGCCAGTTTGGCTAAATTGGTCGATAGGCCTAGCAGGGCTCCGCCGGATAATAAATATGCCAGTGGGGCTAGCCAGGCTTTTTTGGATTGAGTCTTGGTAACAGTCGATGATGCCATGTGCATATTCTCAACGTTATATCTTGATATCAAGATATTTGTGAAGAGTCTTGACGTCAAGATAAAAAAGCGCAAAATGCAGGCATGGATCATGTAGACAGCATTCTCAAACAGTGGCAGAAAGAGCGCCCCGATCTCGACGTGGTGCCAATGGGTACGCTTGGGCGGATTAAGCGGCTGAATCACTACTTAATGCGTGCCATGGAAAAGACATGGTCGAGATACGATCTGAATGGTGCCAGTTTCGATGTAATGGCAACGCTTCGCCGTGCGGGCGCGCCCTACGCGCTGTCCCCCGGGGACTTGATGGCGTCCACGATGGTGACATCGGGCACCATGACGCACCGTATTAACTTGTTGGAAAAAGCTGGATTAATAAAACGGGTCAAAAACCCCGACGATGGTCGAGGGTTTTTGATCTCGCTTTCCCCGCAAGGGCTTGAAGTGATTGATGAGGCCGTGACTGCCCACGTAGAGACACAGGCACAGCTAGCCGCTGCCTTAACCGGTGAGCAGATCGCTCAACTTGATCGCTTATTGAAGCAGTTCTTAGTGGGTTTTGAGCAGCAGTAATAGCCAACATATTCGTACGCTAATCGTTATTTAATGTGAGCGTTAAAGTAACAACTTCTATCACGCTCCATTTCTTTTAAGTGCCTAAAGACAGCGTTGTTTTACCTCGGCGCTGGGGGCTAGGCTGACCTCGTGTAGACTCTTCATTGTCTATAACATCGATCAGCAAAAGGCCCGACCAGCGCAATGACTCATTCGAACCACCATTTTTCCGATGCTGAGCGGCGTGGGCTGTACCGCGCCATCTTTGAGCGGCGCGATGTGCGCTCGCAGTTTCTGCCTGACCGGATTCCTCCTAAAGTGCTGAACCGCCTGTTGGAGGCCGCGCATCATGCGCCTTCGGTGGGGTTTATGCAGCCCTGGGATTTCATTGTGATTGAAAGTCGCGACGTTAGGGAGACGGTGCTGGCACTGTTCGAGCAGGAGAACCAGAAGGCCACCGAGCGCTTTGAAGGTGAGCGCCAAGTACATTACCGTAGCCTTAAGCTGCAAGGTATTATGGAAAGCCCGTTGAACCTTTGCATTACCTGTGACCGCCGCCGTGGCGGCCCCCATGTGTTGGGGCGCAATAGCATTGTCGATACCGATCTTTTCAGCACCTGTCTCGCTGTACAAAATCTCTGGTTGGCTGCGCGGGCTGAAGGCATTGGTGTTGGTTGGGTGAGCATTCTCGACCAGGATCTGCTAAGTACGGCGCTGAACCTACCCGAGCATGTTTACCCACTGGCGTATCTCTGCCTTGGCTATGTAAGTGAATTTTTAGACCAGCCGGAGCTTGAAGCGAAAGGCTGGCGCGCTCGGCTGCCGCTTGATGAACTCGTGCATCAAGATATATGGGGCCAACACTAGCCACTCACTGGCTTTACGCTCTATAGCGCTACCTTTTATTTGCCGCTACTGTATTCGTTTCTGCTTAATAAGGTCTGGAGCGAACGATGCAGGGCGATATAACCATTCAACGGCTAGGTGCTGATGATCCTAATGCTGAAATAGTGGCGGGTTGGACATTTGAATCCTGGGGCCATTTACACCCTGGGCTCACCCTAAAACAAGCCATTGAGCATCTAAAAACCGAATGTGGTCAGGGGGGCGTGCCTTCCATCTTTGTGGCAATGCAGGGTGAGACCCCTGTTGGGACTGCTAGCTTGATTGCTGATGATATGAGTATTCGCCGTGAATTGACCCCGTGGCTGGCTTCGGTATTTGTCGTGCCCGAATGGCGAGGGCAGGGTATTGCTTCGGCATTAGTGAAACGAGTGGAAATTGAGGCGCTTGAGAACGGTATTGAGCACTTTTATCTGTATACCCCAGACCAGCAGGCGCTCTATTGTCGCTTGGGTTGGCAAGATGTAGAAAGCCTTGAGTATCGAGGCGAAACCGTGACGGTGATGTCACGGCAGTTGGGGCTTTAAGGGGCGTTTATGATTAGTGGTCGTGCACTGCGCTACTTCGATACCGTGGCTCGCTGCCATTCGTTACGCCAAGCGGCGGCCCAGTTGCATATCGCTCCTACGGCGATTAGCCGCCAGATCGATTTACTCGAACATCAGCTTGGCGCGCCGCTCATCGAACGCAGCCCTAACGGTATTAGCCTAACTGCGGCAGGGGAGCTATTGGCCGCCCAGGCGCAGCGTACCCTGCGAGATTTAGAGCGAGTGCAGGAGCATATTGCCGACCTAAAAGGTTTACGTACTGGCCGGGTAAGTCTGCAGGTAGCGGAAGGCGTTGTTGCAGGCTTGCTAGCTCCTGCGTTAGCCAAGATGGGGCAGCGCTTCCCTCATTTGAGCTTTGATATCGAGATCGCTAGCGCCAGTCAAATGGTGGAGGCGCTACGCCGTGGCGATGCGGACATTGGCCTATCGTTTTTTATGCCTCGCCACGATGACATTGTGCCGTTTGCCAGCGCCGAGTTACATCACCATGCCGTAATGGCCCCGGGTCACCCGTTAGCTACGGCTTCTGAGGTAGGTCTGCACTCCCTGGCAGAACACCGATTGATACTGCCAAGTGAATCCTACGGTGTGCGTCAAGCGCTGGAGCGCGCAGCTCATCAGGCTGGAGTCGCTCTGGCCCCTACCTTCAAGACCGCTTCACTGGAAACCCAAAAAGCACTCGCTATTAACGGCGCGGGCATTCTGGTTTTACCGCCGATGGCGGTTGCCCGCGAATGTCAGTTAGGTGAACTGGTGAGCGTTCCTCTATGCCCTTTGGAGCTGGAGGCCGCCCGGATTGATCTGTGTGTTTATCGCCATCGCCAACGCAGTTTTGCCACCGAGGCGTGCCTTTCGCTGCTGGCGAGTGCTCTACAAACACTATAAGCCCCGCCATCTGAGAGAGCTTGAAGGAGTGGGTGCACACAATAAGTGGACACGCTGCCGTCAATATTGAAATAGCAGAAGACACGGTGTGCGGTCATGCTGAGTTTATGAATAACGACAGTCTGACAACAACAGCAAAAGGTGATGTGATGCCTGAACTACACCAACTGACGGCTACTCAGCTACTCGATGGCTACCGCTCAAAATCGTTTTCTCCCAAAGAGGTGGCGGCTGCCTTGGTCGAGCATATTGCCAAGTGGGAGCCACATATCAATGCGCTGTATGCTTATCAGGCTGATGCATTTATTGAGGCTGCTGAAGCGCCTACCCAGCGCTGGGCTAAGGGCGAGCCTAGCGGCTCGCTGGATGGTGTGCCGGTGACCATAAAAGAGTTGATTGCCACTAAAGGCTTGCCAATACCGGGCGGCACGGGGCTGGGCGAGCAGCCTGTTGCTACTGATGACGCACCACCCGCCGCGCGCCTAGCGGAAGACAATGCAGTGCTGCTGGCAAAAACGACATGTCCTGATTTTGGCATGCTCTCATCAGGTCTTTCATCGTTTCATGGTTTAACCCGCAATCCATGGGATTTAGCCTGCAATACTGGCGGTTCTAGCTCTGGTGCCGGAGCAGCCGCTGCCGCAGGGTTTGGCCCGCTGCATGTGGGGACAGATATCGGTGGCTCCATACGCCTGCCAGCGGCCTGGTGTGGCGTAGTGGGGTTTAAGCCCACGTTAGGCCGGGTACCCATCGATCCGTATTATGTGGGCCGCTGTGCAGGTCCAATGACGCGTAGCGTAGAGGACACCGCGTTAATGATGACTGCGCTCGCTCGCACAGACCGGCGCGATGCAATGCGTTTGCCCCCAGAAAAGATCGCTTGGGCCGACTTAGCGTTAGATCTTCATGGCCTGCGCGTGGGTGTCATGATGGAGTCTGGCTGTGGGCTGCCGTTGGATGAAGAAATTCGTGACTACGTAGAGCAGGCTGCGAAGCAATTAGAAGCCGCTGGCGCAACGCTGGTGCCCCTTGCGCCAGTGGTGACACGTGAAATGCTGGATGGACTGGATAACTTTTGGCAGGGTCGCCAGTGGGGCGAGTTGATGAAGCTCGCGCCTAAAGAGCGTGAGCAGGTACTGCCTTCGATTCTCGCCTGGGCAGAAGGTGGTGCTCGCTTAACGGGCGTAGCTGCTGTGCAAGGTTTTCAGCAAACGATGGCAATGCGCCGCGCGACGGAAGCAGTGTTTGATAGGGTAGACGCGGTTATTTCACCCACGACGCCCAATATCGCTTTTCCAGCAGAGTGGTCATCACCTACAAATGATCCGTCCCAGCCATTTGAGCATATTACCTACACCGTGCCTTGGAATATGGGCGAGCAGCCGGCGATCTCACTTAATGCCGGGTTTAGCCAGGCAACGACTTCCTTCAATATGCCCATTGGCGTGCAGCTAATGGGGCCTCGTTTTGCTGATCATTTTGTTTTAAAGCTAGCGAAACAGCTGGAAGACCGATTAGCGTTACCCATGCGGTGGCCAACACTGCCCACAGTGAATTGATGTCATTCACTAATGAATAAGGGGATATCGATGAGACGCTTAATTGTGCTGCCTACCTCCAGGGCGGGCTGGGGGCTGTTAGTGGCTTTTGTGGCGCTGGTGCTAGCGGGCACATGGCCAGTGATTGGCTGGGTGAACCGCGCAACGCTGGTCATGGGGTTGCCGCTCATGGTGGTGTGGAGCTATCTGATTATTTTTGCCTGCGTGGCCGTCATGCTCGTTGGCAATCATATTGTAGAGAGAGACGATCATGAATAGCGTTTGGCCTCTGATCATTACCTTAACTTATGTGGCTATCGCTATGATCATTGGCCTGCGTGCTCGCAATGGGTGTGCCAACAATGCCGATATGAACAGCCTAGAAGAGTGGGGCGTGGCAGGACGCAGCATGGGGCCGGTCACGTTATACCTGCTGATTGCCGCCGGGAGTGTCAGCGCTTACACCTTCATGGGCGCGCCAGGATGGGCTTACTCCAAAGGCGTGGCGGTGTTTTACGTGGCAATTTACCTCGCTTATTTGGCGCTGATAGCCTGGTATTTCGGGCCCAAGGTGTGGCAGTTCGGTGAGCAGTTTGGCCACGTAACCCAGGCAAGCGCGATTGCTGACCGTTATCAAAGTCCAGCGCTGGGAGCTTTAGCGGCGCTAGTGATGGCGATTGGCTCTGTCGCTTATGCAGTACTGCAAACGATCGGTTCGGCGTATATTTTGTTCGTAATGAGCGGAGGGATGGTCCCCATTTGGCTTGGCGTACTGTCAGTGCTGGCCTGTATTGCAGTCTACCTTTACGCCAGCGGACAGCGAGCGATTGGCCGTACCAATGCGTTTCAGGGCGTGCTCATGCTGATTGTTGCCTGGGCGGTTGGTTTGTGGGCGGTTCATAGCGCTACCGGAGGGCTGAGCTTTGCGGGCGTATTTGAGCGCATTCAAACTGAACACGGTGAGTTTTTAACGCTACCGGGGGCGGGTGGTGATATGAGCTTTAGCTTCTGGACGACATCGATCATCGTTTCAATGTTCTCGTTTATGCCGCCGGTATGGACCCAGTGGATGAGTGCTTCATCAGCGCGCACTATCCGCCGTAGCGCGACTTGGTTACCTACTTACTATGTGGTGATTCTGCCCATGGTGGTGGTGGGCTTTATCGGCATTTTCTCGCTGCCGGAGCTGGCCCGCGCTGATACGGTTGCCCTGGAATACGCCATGCAGCACTTGCCCGTCGTGTTAGTTGGATTGCTGGGGGCAGGCACCTTGGCGGCATCGATGTCTTCAAGCGAGCCGTTTATCCACTCGGTATCGCTGTCACTTAGTAAAGATGTGCTTCAACCGGTGTTAAAACTCTCGGAAGGGGCGACCGGCAAGCTCGCGCGGCTATTAATTCTACCCATCATGTTTCTGGTGGTTGCTCCATTGGCTATTGCTGAGCCGGGTAGTTTGGTAATGATTCTGTTAGTGGGGCTAGGGTTTGCCTCCCAGGTATTACCGGCATTCATTGGCATGTTTTTCTGGCCGCGGGCTTCTCGCCTAGGGGTGATGGCTGGCATTGTGGCGGGGTTTTTAGTCACCGTTGCGTTTACAACGCTATGGCCGCATCCGCTGGGCATTCATGCAGGCTTCTGGGGGCTAATGATCAACCTGCCGGTCTTTGTGGCCGTGTCTTTAATGACCCCCGCGACCAATGCCGAGATAGTTGAACGCTTCTTTCGTATTGCTGCGCCGCGTGGTTTTACTAGGCTAGGGGGCGCGAAAAATAACCACGGGTAATGGCATTCACCACGGTGTAATGCATACGTAAATGATGGCGCCAAAGCCTAACCTGTTTGGCTATAACCCTTCATACAGCCAACAAAAAGCCGATTCACTCGTGAACCGGCTTTGTAGCATTTACAAGGGATTGGTTTTATTCATCTAGTGATGCAAAAAATCAATTAATGCCTGCCGCGCCGCCGACTATGCCGTTACGAAAGTCGTTGTTACTGCCACTGCGGTTGTTTTTGAGGTGGTTAGACACGGTATCTTCAGGTGAGCCTGCCATTTCACGGAACATGCCCATTGAGCCAAGCAGTGCCGACGATTCATACGGCACGAATACCCGCTCGCCATCTTTCGCCATATTGGGTAATACTTTGATGTAACTCTGGCCGAGTAGATAGCCCACGACGGTCCGCTTGTTTTCTTCACTGTCGCCAATGGCGCTAAGTACCAGCTTGATCGACTCCTGCTCGCCCTGGGCGCGCAAAATCGCCGACTCTTTATCACCCTGAGCATTGAGGATGGAGGACTCTCGCTGCCCCTGAGCCATGGCAATCGCCGCTGATTTTTCACCCTCAGCTTCGGTGACGGTAGCACGGCGTTTACGTTCAGCGGCCATTTGTAGGCGCATGGCGGTTTCAACTTCTTCCGGCATGGCGATATCCTGCACTTCTACGCGAGATATTTTTATGCCCCACTTAGAAGCGGGCTCTTCCATTGCCGCCTGAATCTCGTTGTTCACTTCCGCGCGGGATTCGAACAGCTTATCTAGCTCCATCTTGCCGACGACTGAACGCAGCGTTGTCTTGGCCAGTACCTCAACCGCCTGGCTCATATTGACGACCTCATAGACAGCCCGCTTAGGGTCAATAATCTGGTAGTAAAGCGCGCCATTGATACGCACCGTGACGTTATCGGTGGTGACCACCGGCTGGCCGGGGAAGTCCATAACCGTTTCGCGGCGGTCGATTCGGATTTCGTCTGTGGTGATCGCGGTGTATTCCTCACCGAGTTTGCGATAGCGCAGCATAGTGATAGCGCGGGGTTGTTCGATAAAGGGAATAATAATGTTAATACCACTTTCCAGTACGCGGTTGAACGACCCAAGCCGTTCCACCACCATGACTTCAGATTGGCGAATAATGATTAAGCCTTTAGAAATAATCACGACTGCGATCGCAACAACAATTAGGCTTATTAATAAGCCTGGGCTAATAGGTAAATCCATGATTAAGGTTCCTTACGTAGAGAATTGTCATCTTGAGGAGCGATGTCGGAGGGTTGATGTAGCGTGACCAAAGCGGTAGTACCTTCAAAGCGTCTAAACACCACCGTTGTACCTGTGGGTAACTCGGTTTCACCACTATCAAGGTCGCGTAAACGGTAGAAATCACCATTCACTTTAATGCCAGTGGCATTATCAAAATCACGCTGCAGGGTCGTGTAGTGATTGCCTTTCTCTACGCCAGTGCCTGTTGTCCCGTAGGCGACTCCGCGGGGTGAAAAGCGCGGACGAATGACCATGATGCATAGCGGCAGCAACACGCCGGTAAAAATAGCCATGCTAAGCAGTTGCCAGGGGAGCGTTAATCCCAGCGCAGTAACGGCCGCCGTTAGCGCTGCAGCGATTCCCAGCGCCAGTAACACCATCGCGCCTGAGGTGAGCTCACCCAAGCTAAGCAGTAGCGCTAGTACTAACCATGTATATGCAGGATTCCAATCCATAGTTTCTCCTAAAACTAATTAATGGTCTGGCACTAGAGTAACTCATTAAGGGTTGTTTGGCCTGTGGGTTAGGATGACGTGTTTTTTTAAGGGGCACTATTTTTTCAATTCAGCCTGATGCCATGCACAGCACTGAGCCCCCAGTGTCAGGATGAGTGTCGCACCCTCTGATACCCTGTTCTTATAAAC
>NZ_JBQDLQ010000063.1:0-20122 GCF_052095695.1 Halomonas sp. | reverse complement strand
ATCCCGAATCCCTCGATGCTTGTCTTGTTGGAGACGTCATGGAATTTTCCGTTCAAACTGCTAATCCGGCCAAAACCGAAACGGCCTGCCTCTTAGTGCCGGTTTTTAAAGGTAGTGAACTACTGCCCAGCGTCGCCAAACTGGACGACGCTAGCGAGCGCCTGATCGGCCAACTGATGGAGCGCGGCGACTTTGATGCCTCGCTAGGCAGCGTACTCATGATACCGTTTGCGCCAGGCCTCGGGGCACAGCGGCTGTTATTGGTCGGCTTGGGCGAACGCGAAAAATGCCAGGAAGCGGCCTACATTAAAGCGCTGGATGCCGCCATGGCCGCGCTGGTGAAACTGCCCATTGATGAAGCCAGCGTCGTTTTTAATGATATACCTTTAGCCGACCGCGACGCGGCCTGGAAAGCTCGTAAAGTATTAGAAGCCGCTGAGCGGGCTATTTATCGCTTCGACCAGTTCAAATCAGCACCTGCGCCAGCCCCCAGCCTTGCCAAGCTAACGCTCGTGATTAGTGACGCCAGCACGCAGCCTCTCGTTCAGCAAGGCGCGCTAGTAGGCAACGCAATTGGCCAAGGCATCAACTACACCCGCACGCTAGGCAATCTGCCTGCCAATATCTGCACACCAAGCTACCTAGCCGAGCAGGCACAGCAGCTAGGGCGCGAGTCAAGCGGTGCGCTGGACGTTGAGACCCTTGATGAAGAGGCGCTCGAAGCACTGGGCGCACGCTCATTACTGTCCGTAGGCCGCGGTAGCAAAGAGCCAACCCGCCTGATCGTAATGAAATATACCGGAGCTGAAAACGCTGAAGACGCACCCCATGTGCTAGTCGGAAAAGGCATTACCTTCGATACCGGCGGCATTTCGCTCAAGCCTGGTGAAGGCATGGACGAAATGAAATTCGATATGTGCGGCGCCGCCAGCGTCTTCGGGACCGTCAAAGCGGTACTGGCGATTAAGCCAAAGCTCAACCTTGTCTTTATCGTCGCCGCCGCGGAAAACATGCCCGACGGCCATGCCACCAAGCCCGGCGATATTATCAAGACGATGAAAGGCTTGACCGTTGAAGTGCTTAACACCGATGCAGAAGGTAGGTTGGTGCTATGCGATGCGCTGACCTATGCCGAGCGCTTTACGCCAGCAAGCGTGGTGGATATCGCCACCCTCACTGGCGCGGTGATTATTGGCCTGGGCCACCATGCCACCGGCCTGCTTTCCAACGACGACGATTTGGCACTCGACTTATTAGATGCAGGTGAAGTCGCGTGGGACCGCGCGTGGCATCTACCGCTGTGGGACGAGTACCAGGAGCAGCTAGACTCTAACTTTGCCGACATTGCCAATATTGGCGGTCGCCCGGCGGGCACGATCACCGCGGCATGCTTTTTGTCACGTTTTGCCGATCACTTCCCCTGGGCGCACCTGGATATCGCAGGCACCGCGTGGCATTCCGGCAAGCAAAAAGGCGCAACGGGTCGCCCTGTTGGCCTATTAACCCAGTACTTGCTTGATCGTGAAACCGACACTCAGGTCGAAAATAGTGACGTTTAACGCCTCGTTCATGCGCGAAACGGTTGCCTTTCTGCGCCGCAACCGTTAAACCTGGACATATCAAGCAGCACCGAGCCGAGGCTCGGTGCTGCTGTATCGAATTCACCATCGTATCCAATCATGCCCAACCCTGGGCGTGGTTCTAGCGGAGACAAATAGCCGTGCCCACTGCCAGTTCCGACACCAATGCTGCACCCCGTTTAGAAACGCATTTTGAAACGCTGCCATCCACCCAGCCGTTGGCCGATGATATTCGTGGCAATATCCTAAGTAACCCAGGTTTTGGCAAGTATTTCACCGACCACATGGCCCACGTTCGCTGGACAGCCGACGCCGACTGGCACGGCCATCAGGTGCGTCCGTATGGTCCGCTGACGTTAGACCCTGCAGCATCAGTGCTGCACTACGGCCAGGAAATTTTTGAAGGCATTAAAGCCTATCGCCATGCTGACGGTTCGGTCTGGACGTTTCGCCCTGAGAAAAACGCCGAGCGTTTTCGCCGCAGCGCGCGCCGTTTGGCACTCCCAGAACTCTCCGATGAAGACTTCATTGGTTCACTAAAAGCGCTGCTGGCCCAAGATCATGCTTGGGTCCCCACGCCCGCCAGCACCTCCGACGAGTGCAGCCTTTACCTACGCCCCTTTATGATCGCTTCTGAAGCGTTTTTAGGCGTTCGCCCGTCTCAAGAGGTCGATTACTACGTGATCGCTTCACCAGCGGCGGCCTACTTTAAAGGCGGCGTTGCGCCGGTATCGATCTGGCTCTCCTCAAACTACAAGCGCGCGGCCGCAGGCGGCACCGGCTTTGCCAAGTGTGGCGGTAACTATGCTGCGTCTTTAGCTGCGCAGAAAGAAGCCGAAGCTCATCAGTGTGGCCAGGTTGCGTTTCTAGATGCTGCTGAAAACAAGTGGGTTGAAGAGCTGGGTGGTATGAACCTGTTCTTCGTTTTCAAAGATGGCCGTTTGGTAACCCCACGTTTAACCGACACTATTTTGGAAGGCGTGACCCGCAACTCGATACTGACGCTGGCCAAAGAGGAAGGCTTAACGCCAGAAGAGCGCCCGATCAGCATTGATGAGTGGCGCGAAGGCGCAGCGTCCGGTGAGATCATCGAAGTCTTTGCCTGTGGCACCGCCGCAGTAATCACCCCGGTGGGCGAGCTGGTTTCCGAAAACGAGCGTATTCGCCTCAAGTCTGCCATTGAAGGCGCTGGTGACAGCAACGAAGTCGCTATGCGCATTCGTAGCAAGCTGCTCGATCTCCAGTATGGCCGTAGTGAAGATACGCACGGCTGGCTAACTAAGCTGGTTTAACGCCGAAGCGCTTCTTCTCGCTGCCGCATTCTTTGCGGCGGCGTCGTTTGGAGCCGCTTACTCTAGACCCGACTTATCTGGAATCGCTATGGCGCGCATTGATTTTTACATCCTGCCCGACACGACCCTAGAAGCCCGTTTGCAGTTTGCCTGTAAGCTCGCCGAGACCATCTGGCGTAAGGGCTATCAGCTGCATTTGCACTGCGAGAACAAAGCGCTTGCTGAGCAGGCCGATAGCGCGCTGTGGAATTTTCGTCCCGATGCCTACCTGCCCCACGCGTTAGAAGGTAGCGAAATGGCCGCCAGCGTGCCCATTACGCTTGGCTGGCAACAGCTGCCGGTACCTGCTCAAGAGACTGCGCTGCTTAACCTGCACCCCGATATTCCCGACGGCGTAGAAAACTACGCGCGGATCGCCGAGATCATCAATCAACACCAACAAGTGCTGGTCGCCAAACGCGCCTGCTGGCAGCGTTATAAAGAACTCGGTCATGAAGTTGTGCCGCACAAGCTGGGATAATAATGCCTCCTTAGTGAAAGGGATTTGATATGCCGACACCGCTGCTGGCGCGCTACCCCTTGGCCGTTATTGTTGTCGCCCAGCTGTTCGGCACCTCTCTGTGGTTCAGTATCAACGGCGTTGGCTTGGCGCTACAGGATGCAGTGGGCCTTAGCGAAAGCGACTTAGGCCTGCTCACCATCGCCGTTCAGGCTGGGTTTATTACCGGCACTCTGCTAATGGCCACCACGGGCTTGGCCGATCGCGTCCGCGCCAGCCACCTGTTTGCGATTTCAGCGGTGCTGGGCGCATTGATTAACGCCGCCTTTATTGGTGTCGCCGAGAGCGTGACGCTCGCCGCAGTGGCGCGCTTTGCCACCGGGCTTTGCCTGGCGGGCATCTATCCGCTCGGCATGAAACTAGTCGTGAGCTGGACGCCAAGCCATGCTGGGGCGGCTTTAGGCTGGCTAGTGGGCATGCTGACACTGGGTATTGCCTCGCCGCACCTACTGCGCGGTTTAACGCTGCATTTACCCTGGCAATGGCCGCTGCTGCTGGCTTCATTGCTGGCGCTGGTTGCCGCACTGATGATTTTTCGCTTGGGCGTAGGCCCTCACCTTCCAGTTACCGCCAGAAGCGGGCGCCCGTGGGCCGGGTTAGCTGCATTCAGGCAACCCCGTTTTCGCGCCGCCGCGTTGGGCTACTTTGGCCACTGCTGGGAACTGTATGCGTTGTGGGCACTGGTGCCATTTCTGGTCGCCCGTGAGCTAGAGCGCATAGGTGCCTCAACCAGCGCCCAGCCGTGGCTAAGCTTTCTGGTGATTGCACTGGGGTTACCCGGCTGCGTACTTGCAGGCAAATGGAGCCGCTATATCGGCAGCGATAGAGTGGCTTGCATCGCCTTAGCAACCTCTGGTGCGCTCTGTTTGTTTTATCCGTTACTCGGCAACGCTTCACCCTGGCTGCTGATGGCACTGCTAGGCGTATGGGGCGTTAGCGTGATTTCCGATTCTGCGCAGTTTTCTGCCTTGGCCAGCGCCACGGCTCCGCCCGATCGGCTAGGGGCGGCGCTTGCGATGATGAATGCCATTGGTTTCGGGATTACTATTCCCTCCATTGCGCTGGTCACCGCACTGTGGTCAAGCCAGTCGCTAGCGGTCATTTGGTGGCTGCTGCCAGGCCCGGTTCTTGGGCTCATCGCGATGCGCACCCGAAGCACCTGACGAGCCAGCATCTCTCGCGCTATACTTGTGCACATTTTTTGCCAGCCGTGAGCCGACTCCCATGGAAAAGACCTACCAACCCGAGCAGATCGAAACCCGCTGGTACGAGCGCTGGGAAGCCGACAACCGCTTCGCCCCTTCCGGTAAGGGCACGCCTTTTTCGATCATGATCCCCCCGCCTAACGTCACCGGCAGCCTGCACATGGGCCACGCGTTTCAGGACACCATTATGGATACCCTGACGCGCTGGAAGCGGATGCAGGGGAACAACACGCTGTGGCAGGTAGGCACCGACCACGCTGGTATCGCCACGCAAATGCTAGTGGAGCGTAAACTCGCCGCGGAAGAGGGCAAAACCCGCCACGACCTAGGCCGCGATGCGTTTATCAATAAAGTGTGGGAATGGAAGGAAGAGTCTGGCGACCATATTACCCGCCAACTGCGCCGCATGGGTGCCAGCGTCGATTGGTCTCGCGAACGCTTCACCATGGACGACGGTTTCTACAAAGCAGTCCAAGAGGTATTTGTTCGTCTGCACGAAGAAAAGCTGATTTACCGTGGCAAGCGTTTGGTCAACTGGGATCCGACGCTGCACACCGCCATTTCTGATTTAGAAGTAGAAAACAAAGAGCAGCAAGGCAGCTTCTGGCATTTCCGCTACCCGCTGGCGGATGGCGTACAAACTGCTGATGGCAAACATTACGTGGTGGTCGCCACCACTCGCCCTGAAACGCTGCTCGGTGACACCGGCGTGGCGGTGAATCCTGACGACGCCCGCTACGCCTCATTGATCGGCACCTTTATTGAGCTGCCGCTGGTTGGTCGGCGTATTCCGATCGTGGCCGACGAACACGCGGATATAGCAAAAGGCTCGGGCTGCGTCAAGATTACTCCCGCCCACGACTTTAACGACTACGAAGTCGGCAAGCGGCATAACCACCTGCTAATTAACGTTTTCTCCAAAAACGCGGCAATCCTTGAACGTGCTGAAATCTTTGACCTGAAGGGTCAGCCTCATCCTGACGAAGATGCCAGCCTACCCGCCAAGTACGCCGGTCTGGACCGCTTCGACGCGCGTAAGCAAATTGTTGCGGACATGGATGCCCTTGGCCTGCTGGAGCAGGTAGAAGCCGTCAGTAATACCCTGCCCTATGGCGACCGCTCAGGTGACGTAATTGAGCCGCTGCTCACCGATCAATGGTTTGTGGCCGTAGAAACTCTCGCCAAGCCTGCTATTGAAGCGGTGGAAAACGGCGATATTCAATTCGTGCCCAAAAACTACGAAAACATGTACTTCGCTTGGATGCGCGACCTGCAAGACTGGTGTATCTCCCGCCAGCTGTGGTGGGGACATCGCATTCCAGCGTGGTATGACGCCGAAGGTAATATCTACGTTGCTCGCAGCGAAGAAGAAGCACGTGAAAAGCATGGTCTTGATGCCGACGTAGCGCTGACCCAAGACGAAGACGTGCTGGACACGTGGTTTAGCTCAGGCCTATGGACCTTTGGCACCCTCGGCTGGCCAGAACAAACGCCAGAGCTTGAGACGTTTCATCCTTCCAGCGTGCTGGTCACCGGCTTTGACATCATCTTCTTCTGGGTTGCCCGGATGATCATGATGACCCTGAAGTTCACCAAGCAGGTGCCGTTCAAAACGGTGTATGTGCATGGTCTAGTGCGCGACGGTCAGGGTCAGAAAATGTCCAAATCCAAGGGCAACGTACTCGACCCCATCGATTTGATCGACGGCATCACCTTGGATGAACTGCTCGACAAGCGCACCGGCAATATGATGCAGCCGAAGCAGGCGAAGGCGATTGCCAAAGCGACGAAAGATGAGTTCAAAGACGGCATTGAAGCCCACGGCACCGACGCATTGCGCTTTACGTTCCTCTCCCAGGCCACCACCGGTCGTGATATCAAGTTTGATATGAACCGCCTGGATGGCTACCGTAACTTCTGCAACAAGCTGTGGAATGCCTCGCGCTACGTGCTGATGAATGCCGAAGGCGAAGATTGCGGCATCGCTTCTCAAGGACAGGGTGCCGAGGTTGAACTTTCATTAGCCGACCGCTGGATTATCTCACAGCTACAAAAGACCGAAGCTCAGGTCACCAGGGCGATGGACGAGTACCGCTTCGACCACGCCTCCCAAGCGCTATATGAATTCGTTTGGAACGAATACTGCGACTGGTATTTGGAGCTCTCCAAACCCGTCCTGTGGGACGAAAATGCGACTGCCGAAGCCAAATGTGGCACCCGGCGTACGTTGGTGCGCGTACTCGAAGCTATCCTGCGTTTGGCCCATCCGATGATGCCGTATATCACAGAAGAGATCTGGCAGCGCGTGTCGCCGCTGGCGGGGATGTATATGGGGGACAACGCATCGATCATGCTGCAAGCTTGGCCTGAAGCCGACGAGAGCAAAATCGATGACCAGGCCAGCCTGGATATCGAGTGGCTGAAAGGCGTCATTATCGCCGTGCGTAACATTCGCGCCGAGATGAACATTTCTCCAGGCAAACCACTCGACGTGCTGCTGACCAAAGGCAAGCCCGAAGACGCCGAGCGTCTGAAGAGCAACCGCCACTTCCTCTCCAAGCTGGCGAAGCTGGAAAGCGTTACCTGGCTTGAAAACCCCAACGACGCCCCGCTATCAGCCACGCAGTTGGTGGGTGATATGGAAGTGCTGGTACCGATGGCGGATCTGATCGACAAAGACGCCGAAATCGCCCGCCTGAGCAAAGAGATTGAGAAGCAGGAAAAGCTCATCGGCGGCATCGAGAAGAAACTCGGCAACGACGGCTTTATCGCCAAAGCCCCGGTAGCCGTCGTCGAAAAAGAGCGCGGCAAGTTAGCCGAGTTCCAAGCCACTAAACAATTGCTGGAAGAGCAGAAAGCGAAGATTGAGGCGTTGTAACGTTGGTTCGTAGGCAATCACTGAAAAAAATGGCCCCCGAGAAAGGGGCCGTTTTTTGTCTAAATGAACCGTCCTTTTCGTTCAATCCGCATTGGAGTTCAGTCGCACTGACTTATAAAGCAGCCAATTCTGCAGGGTTAATACTCGGATATTTACGCCACTCATGACCGTGTTTTGCCTGCATGATAATGAGGGGCGCAGAGGCACTAAATATCCTGTGCGTAACGCGCAACCATGTCTTCCTGTGACTCAGGGAAGCCACTCCCCGTCTGTTCTTGAATCATCTGCCCCATCGTTGGCAGTACCGATCGATCGTGATGGCTCTCATCTGCCCAAAGCTTGGAGCGCATAAAGGCTTTAGCGCAGTGTAGGTAAGCCTCCTCAACCGCCACCTCTACAACTACCTTCGGCGCTCGCGTCTCCGAGGCGAACAGTTGCAACTTATCTTCATCCACCGACACATGCGCGGAGCCATTGATGCGTAGCGTCTCATCGACCCCTGGGATTAAAAACAGCAGCCCAACCCGGCCACTCTCGACAATATTTTTAAGTGAGTCCAAGCGGTTATTACCTGGGGAGTCTGGAATTACCAGAGTAAGATCATCAACCACCTTGATAAAACCTGGCTCTCCCCCGCGTGGCGACGCATCAAAGCCCGACGCGTTTCCAGTGGCGATGACCACAAAGGGAGAAAGCTCGATAAATCGCTGGCAGTGCCGGTCAAGACGCGATAGCTGTTTCTTCAGCGCTCGCTCCTTTGGCTCAGGATATAGCTGGCATAGCTCTTCGATGGTGCGAATCATACTTCCTCCAAATTCAAACATGCCAATTCAGTAGTAAGGAAACGAAAACCGCACTGCGAGGTGCCGTGTTGAGTGTTAATCCATATCTTAAACTAGCCGCCACACGACAAGACTACCAAGTTCGTCCGTTTGCTATGCAGTGTTATCGTTACGGCGATATATCAGTGGTACCGGCATCTCCATCCCGTACAGCACGATAAAAGGGCACCACAATCTGGGAAAACAGCGCTACTCCCCAAACCAAGTTGCCCACCATTGAAGGTACGTAGGGGAAGATAGCTAATAACAGCAAGGCAGCCGCAATTCCAAAAGCTCTTATGCCAGCAGAGTGATAAAGCCGGGTTATATCACGCCCCTCTACGACATGCTGTAATACCCAAAGAGAGCCCAAAAAGACCACTAAACCAATGTTACCAATCATGCCATAGCCCAATGGGTAGGGTTCCATAAACCCAACATAAACCTCGCCCGCGAGCGCTACTCCAACCAGCACCGCGCTCCACATGATGGCAATATGGGCGAGCCAATACGTGACTATCAATGATGTTTTCCGGCTTTTGGGCTGAGCATTTCCCACACAATCGAAATAGACCCAGGCCAACGCAAACAGCGAAAGGCCACCCATGATAAAATTAATCAGCGTATCCGGCCCTACCGCACTAATGCTCTTTTGACTGAGTGTCACGACCAGTTTAAAAAATCCTTCGCCTAACAAAATCAGCATCAGCAAGCCAAACCGCTCTGATATGTGATGCAGTCGCGGGCGGAAACGCTCAAAGCGCAGCGTACCTATACGCGGCAAAATATACTGTAGTTGTATCAGTACAATGCCGGCGCCAAAGACCCAGTAAGCAAACGGCCGAGGCAACACGGCAGACAACGCAAACAGCCCTGCAAGTATAAAGAAGTTACGCCCTTGTTCAGCGGCAAGTGAGGTCGCTTCTGCCCCCACACGCCTAGCTCGCCAGTATAGATAAGCCGTCAATGCCCGATTGAAAGCATAACCGAGTGCAAAATAGCCCCATCCACCCTCTAAAATATCCGGAATCGCCGCCGCAATCACCATCATCGTCACTATCTGGACCGCCATAAGCGTCCGGTGTGGGATATCCGTCGAGATATACAAGGAGTTGTAAATAGAGCTGTCAGCCCAGGCAAAGAAAACAGCCAGAAATATCCCTGAAAACACCATAAAACCATGTATATCAAGGTGATTCGATAGAAAATTACCCAGCATAAAGATGGTGACGACATGTACCAGATCAAAAAACAGTTCGACCCAATGAACATGATTACTGGCGTCTCTTGCATCCAGGTGGTGGCGAGGTTTACGCCAAACAGGATAGTTTCTTAACGTCATTGCCCATCATCTCTCGTTTAACGGTCTCAGCACTTGGCTCTGTAATAACGGCACCACCCAATTTATAAACGCTTCGAGACGCCGTGTCATATGCTCACGATGTGGATACAACAACGTGATGGGCATGGGTTCTGGTACTGTCATTGGCAGAACATTAACCAAGTTCCCCGAGTCCAGATGATGACGCACATCGTAATGAGGAACCTGAACCAGCCCTAAGCCTGCCAGGGCACCCGCAATAAGCGCTTCTGCCGTATTGACGGTGACGCGGGCGGGAAGTAACACGCTATTCACCCGATCGGCTTGCTGATACTCCCAGCTTTCGACGCTGCCTCTCATAGACGACACAAACGCAACAATGCGATGAGTGGATAGATCCTCGATGGTCTCAGGCGTGCCAAAGCGGGCTAGATAAGCAGGGCTCGCACAATTGCACAACGGCAGACATCCCAGAGGTCGGGCAATAAGATTACTGTCTGCCAGCGCACCCACGCGTATCACGCAATCCACTCCTTCGCTCACCAGGTCGATCGCTCGATCAGTCACCCCCACTTGAATGTCAATGTCCGGGTATTGATCGAGGAAGTCTGGCAGCGCTGGTATCAGTACCCGTCGACCAAGGCGTCCAGGGACATTGATACGCAGCTTGCCACTGGGGCGCTCCGCTTCAGCTGAAAAGGCACCTATCAGTCGCTCGTAATCCCGCAACAGTAACAGCGCCTGCTTGTATAGCAGCTGCCCCTCTTCGGTGATATCAAGCGCCCTCGTTGTCCGGTTAATCAGACGGGTTCCCAGCTCACTCTCTAAATCCTTCACCGCTGTCGATACCGTAGAGCGAGGAATACTCAGGCTCTCCGCTGCACGGGTAAAACTCATACAATCCAACACGCGGGTAAAAATATGCAGCCTTTCCAGACGATCCATACCACTCACCCTACTGTTCGCGATTCTCGACAATTGCTGTCAGTTTACGCCGGTTTATACTTATGCAAAGTCTGACGAGAATGAACCTGCAAGCCGATGCCCACGCTCGGAGTAAAGACAACCGTATTTAAACCCACGATATCAATAAGGTAATCAACATGGCGACATACGATTTTAAAGACAAAGTAGTACTTATCGCTGGCGGTGCCAAAAACCTAGGTGGTCTCTTAAGCCGTGAGGTTGCTAAAGAGGGCGCCAAGGTCGTGGTGCATTACAATAGTGAGACTACCCGTGCCGATGCGGAACATACGGTCAGCGCAGTGAAAAATCTGGGCGGCGATGCTTATATGACCCAAGGTGACCTGACTCGGCCGACCACTGTGGAGGCACTCTTTCTAGAAGCTAAAGAAAAATTCGGTAGCATTGATGTCGCTGTCAATACTGCAGGCATGGTGCTGCGCAAGCCCATTGTCGAGACGAGTGAAGACGAATATGACGCCATGTTCGACATCAATGCCAAGGCGGCTTATTTCTTTATTAAGGAAGCGGGTAAGCATCTGAACGACAATGGCAAAATCATCACCGTTGTCACCTCCCTACTCGCTGCATTTACGGATGGCTACTCTACCTATGCTGGTGGCAAGTCGCCCGTGGAGCATTTCACCCGAGCGGCGGCCAAAGAGTTCGCGGAGCGCGGCATTTCGGTAACCGCCGTTGGTCCAGGCCCCATGGACACCCCTTTCTTCTACGGGCAGGAAACGCCAGAAAGGGTGGGGTTCCATAAATCCCAGTCACTGCACGGGAACCTTACCAAGATCGAAGACATTTCCCCCATTATCCGCTTCCTGGCAACAGACGGCTGGTGGATTACCGGCCAAACGATTTTTGCCAACGGTGGCTATACGACGCGTTAATCAAGCAAATCGGCTGGCTCAATGCCAGCCAATTCTGCATAATAAAAGCGCTCTCTTGCACCGGAGGTTCATATGCACACACTGATGATCATCTGCGCTGGTTTGGTACTCTTTGCTATTCTGGCATTTGCCGCCAGACTCATACCTGCTTTTCGCCCCCACTATTTCATTGTCTTTGCTGTCCTCTGGTTACTCGCTTCTTGTATCAATCTGTGGATCGGCGTGGTTCACGCGGGGTACTCCCTTATGTACGAGTTGCCGTTCTTTTTAATTGTCTTCCTCGCCCCCGTCATCATTGCCCACCTGGTCAAGAAAAAATACCTCTGACCACCATTAGGCCTTTCTCAAGAGGCTGGGAGGTCTAACTCTACTCCCATCTTCCAACCCCATCTTTCCAGAAAATACCAACTTCTTATTGATCATTGGGCAAGCCCCCACGCACATTCGCGAAAAACCTTCGCCGCGCCTGTCACAGCAAGCCATTAGTTGACTGGCAGCCACCCAAGCGAGTATTGGCGCTGATGGGCACTAGCGATGGCAGTGCAATCGCTAGTCGTGGCATTTTAGGCTTAGCAGGAAAATGGGTATGGGAATGGAAAAAGCGGATTGATGCGCGCTTTATCGCTCGTTTCAATCCGCCTTTTGAGAATTAACACGCTATGTTTGATGCTATCTGAAAGTCGTCAAGCGATGAGTAGGCAAGCCAGTCATTGGCAAAAGGTCTGCACGACCTCGCTCAGGCTGGTGTTAACACAGCATGGTCGTGTGCAGACTATTTTCAGTAGAATCTAATTACCTTTGCGCCAGCCGCCTAATACCCGACTATCCGGGCCAAAAAACACCAAACGGTCATGGTCGATTAAGTAACGGTAGGCCGTCTCCATCATATCCGTTACCCGCTTTGCATCGGCCATTTGGGGGCACGCCATACGGGTTGTCGCTAATTCGCTAAACGCTATGCGCTGGCTATCGCCGAGCGTCACTTCGCCGGTAAAGCGGTTGCAGCCATCATAACCGCTGACCTTGCCGTCCTTTGCAATCTGGAAATAAGGCGCTTCGGGCATCGACAGCCTCTCATCGGTGCCGACCAGCAATAGATTCCAGCGCTGCTCAACGATAGGGCCTGAGAGCGAAGAGCCGCTCATTTGGCCTCCCCCTGCGGAGCTCGGCCCTGGTGTGCTGCTACAGGCACTTAATAACAGCGCAGCCGAAGCAAGCAGCGGCAGTAAACGCCAACCTTTCATGGTCATAATGATCCTTTCCCTCTTGAGCGATTAGGCTTAACGACGATCAGCAAATTGACTACCAGCTACCGCTATTTTCCATAGAAGCCCAGGGTTCTTGGGGTGCTAACGCATCGCCTTTCTGCAGCAGCTCCACCGAAATACCATCCGGCGATTTAACAAACGCCATATAGCCGTCGCGAGGCGGACGGTTGATAGTGACGCCGTTATCCTGAAGGTATTGGCAAAGCGCGTAAATGTCATCGACACGATAGGCTAAATGGCCGAAATTGCGCCCCCCTGAATACTCTTCTGGGTCCCAGTTGTAGGTCAGCTCTAGTTCAGGCGCGGTCAGCCGCTCTGATCGCTGCTCGTCCGCTGGCGCCGCTAGGAAAATCAGCGTGAAGCGGCCTTTCTCATTTTCCTTGCGACGCACTTCCTTGAGCCCCAGTAGGTCGCAGTAAAAATGTAGTGATGCGTCTAAATCGCTAACCCGTGCCATGGTATGAAGATATTGCATAACGACTCCTGTGAATAATTCATATTAGCCATGCTCTACAAAAGCGTGACAACAAGACCAAAACATTGCAACGCCGTACAATGACACCATAACGTTTATCTTAACTGGGTTTACCCAACGGAGAAACCTGTGGATTCAGTCACTCAAGCCGCGCTGGGTGCTGCCATTGGCGGTGCTGTGCTAGGACGCCGCCTTGGCGGCAAAGCATTACTCATTGGCGCAGTGCTCGGCACCTTACCGGATCTGGACGTGGTGTTGGATTATGGCGATGCCGTGGCCAAGGTCACCGAGCATCGCGGCTTTAGCCATTCGCTGTTTGTGCTTACCGGATTAGCCACGCTAATGGCACTGCTGTGCACACGCTTTGCCCCTGCCCGCGATATCTCCTTTCAACGCTGGTGGTGGCTTTTTACTCTGGGGCTGACCACTCACCCATTGTTAGATTCGCTGACCACTTACGGCACCCAGCTGTTGTGGCCTCTGGACCTACCCCCAGCCGCGCTGCCCATTGTGTTTATTATCGATCCGTTCTACACGCTGCCCCTGCTAATTGCCCTCGGCATCGGCTTGGCTTCAAGACGGATAGCTAAAGCCTGCACCTGGGGATTAGCCATCTCCAGCGTTTACCTCATCATGGCGATAGGCGCCAAAACCGCAGTGGAGCACCGTTTAGCGCCGGTGCTAGCGGCACAAGGTCTGGAAGATGCGCCCTTACTTATCCAACCAGCGCCGTTCAGTATCGCGCTGTGGCGCGTAACGCTGGTGGACGGCGATCGCTACTATGAAAGTTTGGTCAGTCTGCTTGATGGCCAGCATGCACCACATCTTGAGCCGCTACGTCGAAACGCTAAGTTAGAACAGGCCGCCCTCGCTAGCCAGCAGGGCCAGCGTTTAGCGTGGTTTGCCGGCCCATTCTTACGCTACGAGACACGCCTGCTGGACGGTAAAGAGACGCTGATCGCCACCGATGTCAGGCTCGGCTTTCCAGGCTTTCACCCGTTTAGCTTTACTCTCGCAACCCTAGAAGATGGCCGCTGGGCACCCCTGGCGGTAACCGAGCAGCTAGAAAATTCGCGAGAGCTGCCTATGCAAATGCTGTTAAGTCTCGCCGCTCGCGCCACCGGCAACCCTTCCGCTTTATGCGCTAGCGAATTTGTGGCGGATACATGGCGAACGGAGCCCGCGGCTTATCGCTGTTAAGTTAATGCCTGAGCATTGGGCAGGGCTTATGGAGCGATACCCTGGCCGCAGCCACTGTACTGCTCTCCACCATAGGTCAGCGTGACGCGGGCGGGGAAAGGCTTGCCGCTCATGTCATCGAAGCAGGCCCCCGCCTCAATGCGCACGCGAAAGAAGGGCTCGACATCGCCATTTTCAATCACCACTCGGCCGGCCTCGTTATCCATCACGCTGACCATGTAGGGCAATTGGATTTTATCCTCACCATAATTGAGTTCGACCGTTAGCGTCGGTGTGTCGTGGGCTAGCGCGATCGACCATCCTGGCTCATTGCCTTGGCCAAAGAACATGACGCCGGGCCGTTCAGCGCGGGTTAAGGCATCACGCTGCTCAGCAAGCGAGCACTGCAGCTGACCCCGCGGCGTTTCTACACGTGCCTGATCACCGCGATTCCAGAAGCTGATTTCACCATCCTGAGAGCGAGCGCCGCTGGCCACAATCGCCTGGGGCAACCGCCAAGCGCCGTGCAGTGACCAAAGGCGCAGGTCACTTTCATTGGTCGCGGTGACGAGGTGCTGCTGAGCGGGCATGCAGTGCCAGGCTGCAAACTGCTGCGCAGAGCCGGGAAAAAGTGCCGAGGGTAGAAACGGTGCCCGGTTTTCCAGCGTTGCCTGGTTAGCAGCGGCCGTTTCGGCTGAAGGCGTTGCTGCACAGCCCGTTAAGGCGACCATCAGCCCTGTCACGACCGACGCCCATACGCGTGTTGTTAGCATGTTCATTGTACTGGATTCATTGTAGTGGGTTCCCTGTATGACGGATTCTATGGCTTGCGTTGTGCCTACCCGCGTTTGAACGCTTGCAGGTCTTGAGTATCGACACTTTCTACTCGTGGTGGTAACCCCTGCTCTTCGCGCTTTATTTTAAGCTGGCTTTTTTCGGCGAGACGCTCTGGATCACTATTGGCGGTACGCCCATTAAGCTCTGCTAACTGCGCCATGCCCTGATGATAGAATGTCAGAAGATCCAACGCCGTACGGTTGTTCTCTTCGAGCTCACGCCGCAGCGGAGCAAGATAGCTGCTGACGTGTGACAGGTGGTGCTTAAGCTGCCAAACATAGCGCACCTCTGCCATCCACGGGCGCTCACGTAGCACGGCAAATAGCGCGCTAGTTGCTAGCAATCCAAGCACAACACCTAAGACGTTGAGCCACAGGCTGCTGCCAAAGGTAGAGGTCAGCAGCATTGAAAATAATAGACCAAAAATAATCAGTTGCCCCGCCATGGCAAAGCTAATCATACGAGCTTTACGACGGTAGGTCTCAGGGTCGTGATGTTCTAGGTTAAATACCATAGCCAGCCTCGTTCTCTTTGGAAACGCTCTTATGATACGGGGCTGACCATGGCAAACAAGCACTTGCGCTAAGCTAAACGCTCCGCGGCCGTTTTGATCAGATGTTCGGTGGTTTCCCAGCCCATGCAAGCATCCGTGACCGACACACCGTAGCGCATTGCGCCGGGCTTTAATGACTGTTTGCCTTCAAACAGATGGCTTTCTAGCATTAGTGCGACTAGGTTGGCCTCGCCTGCCTGGCGCTGAGCCAACACATCCAGCATAACCTCACTCTGGCGACGGTGGTCTTTACGTGCATTAGCGTGGCTGCAATCCACCATCAGACGCGGGTTTTGCCCAGCATTACGCAACGCGGCAATGGCTGCACGCACGTGATGCGCCTGGTAATTGGGCTCACCGTGGCCGCCGCGTAATACGACGTGAGTATGCGGATTGCCCGCTGCTTGCTGGACAATAGGGTGGCCCTGAGAATCAACCGCGAAGCGCTGGTGTGGATGAGCCGCCGCCTCCATGGCATCAATCGCCACCTGTACATCGCCGCTGGTGGCATTTTTAAACCCCACCGCGGCGGCTAAATCACTGGCTAGCTCGCGGTGCAGCTGCGACTCCGTTGTGCGTGCGCCAATCGCCACCCAGCTCAGTAAATCGTCCAGATAGGGTGCCAGCATTGGCTGCAAAAGCTCGGTAGCCACCGGCAGACCGCGTGCTGCAACCGCATGCATCAGCTCACGGGAAAGCGCTAAGCCACGCCCCATATCGCCGCTGCCATCCAAATCAGGATCGTAGGCAAGCCCCTTCCAACCCACCGTAGTGCGCGGTTTTTCGATATAAACGCGCATCACCGGCAAAATATGCTCGCTCACTTGCTCGCTGAGTGCGGCCAAGCGATCGGCGTACTCTTGCGTCGCCTTGGGGTCATGCACCGAGCAGGGGCCTACGACGACCAGCAGGCGATCATCCTGACCGCTTAAAATTTGCTGCACGGCGTGACGTTGGCGCGAAATCTGCTCACGTAGCGAGTCATTCAGCGGAACACGCTGGCGAAGCGCATCGGGGGTAGGCAGCCTTTCAGACGAGGCAGTGCAGGTCACACCGACGTTGGCGCTATGTCTTTCAAGATTATGCTTTGCAGGGCTATTGACAGCAGAACTGATGGGCGCATTCATGATTAACTCTCCGTGATCGTACATCGATTGACTAAGTGACCACCCAGGCGAACACGATCGGAGGTGGCAGCTAGCACCGATCGCGCGCCGCTAAATCGCCAGCCATAGCAATAGCCCACAAAGCCGATAGCAAAAGCGTTAGTCAATGCGCGATAAATCATGGTGCCGCTCCTTAATGAAATAATGATGACGATCACTCTAGATACGTCTAAAAAAAATACGTCCAAAAACGCCAAAAGCCCCGGCGGGGTTACCGACCGGGGCTTCTGTGCTTGCGGCAGGCAACCGAGTGGTGTGCCTGGTGGCGCGACGTTAGACGTCGGCCAAGGGCACACCGTGGCTAAACCAATACCAATAAGATGCAATGCTGTTAACCCGCTCAGCGCTGCGCGTTGGCTGAAGGCTTTCCACGCTCACACGCAAGCCCTCAGCCGTTATCGGCTGGGGTTTAGCTGTGAATAGCGTGGCGAGTCGTAGCATGCTGATTTTCCACTGGTAATGGTAAGCCCCGATCGATAGCCCTATGGGCTGTCGCAATGGCGTAATGACTTTATCCTGCCTGCAAGCGGTTCAAATGGCAATACTCATCTGCTAAAAGCTTGCCGTTCGGCGGCCCTTCAAGTCAATCAGGGCTTGTAACAGAGCCTGAGCAGGCCTAAGACAGATCATGCTTGGGATATTAGCTAGACCGTGGCGCATAGGCGAATACGTCTGAAAACACGCGTTCTAATGGCATGCCTTTACTTTCAAGCACGTCCAGGCAGGCATACACCATGCCTGGCGACCCTGATAAATAAACATCATGCGCATACGGAGCAATATCAGCAGCCTTCAGGACGTCATCAATACGCCCCTGCTGATGGCTAATCCGCTCTCCTGCCGCTAGCGGCTCCTCTAACGGAAGCTCGGTGACCGCATGGAATGAAACGTTGGGATACGTTTGCGCCCAGTGGCTGGCCAGCTGTTCTAGATAAAGGTCACGGTGTTCGCGTGCGGCCCACCATAGCGACACTTGCCGATCGGGCTGTGCGTGTAGCACCGCCTCAACCATGGCTTTCATCTGTGAAAAACCGGTGCCCGCGGCGATGAGCATAAGCGGCCGCTGGCTTTGAAGATCCAGCACGCATTCTCCACCCGGCAATCGCAGCGTTAGCTGGTTCGCGACCTTCAACAGCTCTCGCAGGCGCACGGAGTTGTTTCGCTCCGGCCAATGCTGAATATGTAGTTCAACAATGCCATCCCCGCGATCGAAGCTGGCAATTGAAAACGGCACCCAGGTGGTATCGTCTAGCTTAAGCTCTAAATACTGGCCCGGTGCATGCTGCATGGCTTCGGCGCGTCCTTCGAGCGTCACGCCAAACACATCGGGATTCAAGTTCTCAACTTCGGTAACTTGGCAAGTCAACGTCCTTGCACTCATGAAGGCCTCTTTTTTGCAAATTCGGTCAACTATAACGCCGCACGTTTAACCGCCGTGACGAGAGGGCGGCAAATCAAGGCCAATCCCAAGCGCTTCCCAGCGATCATCCACACGCGCTTTAACGGCTTCGTCCATCACAATGGGGGTGCCCCACTCCCGGTCTGTTTCACCCGGCCATTTATTGGTGGCGTCTAGCCCCATTTTCGACCCAAGGCCTGAGACCGGCGAGGCAAAATCGAGATAATCAATCGGCGTATTTTCTACCAAGACGGTATCGCGTGCGGGATCCATCCGTGTGGTGATGGCCCAAATGACGTCTTCCCAGTTGCGCGCATCAACGTCGTCATCCAGCACAATCACAAACTTGGTGTACATGAACTGCCGCAGAAAGCTCCAGACCCCCATCATTACGCGCTTGGCGTGGCCAGGATATTGCTTCTTCATAGTGACCACCGCCATGCGGTACGAACAGCCTTCTGGCGGCAGATAAAAGTCGACAATTTCTGGAAATTGTTTACATAGAATTGGCACAAATACTTCGTTCAACGCTAACCCTAGGATCGCCGGTTCGTCAGGCGGACGCCCGGTGTAGGTTGAATGATAAATCGCGTCACGGCGCATAGTCATACGGGTGACGGTAAAGACAGGAAAGTGATCGGCCTCATTGTAGTAACCGGTATGGTCACCAAAGGGGCCTTCCACTGCCATGTCATCGGGATAGATGAAGCCTTCGAGGATGATTTCGCTCGATGCCGGCACATCAAGATCCGCATGGCCGCACTTGACTAGCTCAGTACGCGAGCCACGTAGCAGCCCTGCAAAGGCATACTCCGAAAGCGAATCTGGCACGGGCGTAACGGCGGCAAGGATCGTTGCCGGATCAGCACCCAAGGCCACCGCCACCGGAAACGGCTCACCGGGATGTTCTTTTTGAAACTCTAAGAAATCCAAAGCGCCGCCACGGTGGGAGAGCCAGCGCATAATCAGGCGGTTTTTGCCGATTTTCTGCTGACGATAAATACCAAGATTTTGGCGCTTTTTATGCGGCCCTTTGGTAATCACCAACGGCCAGGTGACCAGCGGCCCTGCGTCGCCAGGCCAGCAATGCTGGATTGGCAGCAGACCAAGGTCGACATCGTCATCCTCATAAACCACTTCTTGCACCGGCGCCCGCTTGACGTTTTTAGGCCCCATGCTAAGCACTTGCTTGAAAATCGGCAGCTTGTCCCAGGCATCTTTTAAGCCTTTAGGCGGGTCGGGCTCTTTGAGAAACGCCAGCAGCTTGCCGACTTCTCGCAACGCTTCTACCGAGTCCTGCCCCATTCCCAGCGCAACCCGCTTGGGCGTGCCAAACAGGTTGCCCAGCAGCGGCATGTCATGGCCTTTGACGTTTTCAAACAACAGCGCCGGGCCACCGGCACGCAACGTGCGGTCGCAAATTTCAGTGATTTCCAGATAAGGATCGACTTCGACGTGGATACGTTTGAGTTCACCACGGGCTTCTAACGCCGCGATGAACTCACGCAGGTCTTTGTACTTCAAGGCACGCTCCCTGGCTGGCTAGTGCGCGGCTGCGGCTATCCTGCTCAACGCTAGCGGCGCTGATATGGACAACACGCTAACGGCGCTTCATCGCTTCAAAGAATTCGAGATTGGTCTTGGTGTCTTTCAGACGATCAATCAGGAACTCGGTTGCGGCGGTGTCTTCCATCGGATTGAGCAGCTTACGCAGAATCCACATGCGCTGC
>NZ_JBQDLQ010000062.1:0-20809 GCF_052095695.1 Halomonas sp. | reverse complement strand
CGCCGACCTCCACGATGTCAACGTGGCGCTCTAACCAACTGAGCTATGGTCCTACTGGCACTGCTCGCAGACATAGTCATGCCATGCAACGGATGCGAATTTTACGCTTTTACCACTGAATTGCAAGCTTTTTCCCTGTTCTGCTTCGCTTCTTTGCACGCCTCACTCGATACCAAATTGTCGTCTAACCTGTACACTTATATTATTACGTCGCAGGCTAAGTGTTTTAGTATGATGGCCATTATCTATAGGGAAGTAAGCTATGTTCGGTATTTTGCTAGGAAGCATCGCCATCGCACTGTTATTAGCCACGCTCATTGCGCGCATCGAATTGCACTGGTGGTGGATCCGCAGTTTTGAATTTCCACGCTTACAGATTGCATGCGTCGCGCTCGCGGACTTTTTACTGGCGGCTGTCTTCATTGATTCAGGCCGCTGGCAGTGGATTACACTAGGCGCAGCAGGCACTACCTTCTTGGTTCAGGCCTATTACATCTTGCCATGGACGCCGCTTTGGCCTGTGCAGGTTCAAGCGGCAGAAAGTCCAGGTAAAGGCCCCACCATTACGCTGCTAATCGCTAACGTATTAACGCCGAATCGGCAGGCCCAGTCGCTTATCGACATGATAAGCAAGCACCAGCCTGACATTGTGCTGACGCTTGAGTCTGATCAGTGGTGGGAAGATCAGCTAGACCCCGCACTGAAAGAATACTGGCCCCATAACGTTAAAATCCCGCTTGATAATCTTTACGGCATGCACCTCTACTCGCATTTGGAGCTAACCAATACCTCCATAGAGCGGCTGATTCAAGATGATATTCCGTCTATTCATACTACTGTCACGTTAGAAAACGGCGAGAAGCTTTGCCTCTACGCACTTCATCCCCGACCACCTGCGCCCAGCGAGAGTGAGAGTTCTTTGTGGCGCGACGCAGAGCTTTTACTTGTCGGCAAGAAGATTCATGACAACCCAGAGCCGACCCTAGTAGCAGGCGACCTTAATGACGTAGCGTGGTCAAGGACAACACAGCTCTTTTGTCGCGTTGGCGGCATGCTAGACCCGCGCCGAGGCCGCGGGTTATTCAGCACCTTCCACGCTAAATATCCACTATTACGCTGGCCTCTGGACCATATTTTCGTTACCGAGCACTTCACCTTGGTAGGCATGCAGCGCCTAAGCTACTTCGGCTCAGATCACTACCCTATCCTAGCGACCTTTTGCTATTGCCCCTCGCGCAAAGATGAGCATGAGACGCCCGAAGCCAGCGTAGAGGAACAGGAAGAGGCCAGCGAAACGATTCAAGAAGGAAAAACCGAACATCAAGAAACCTAATCGCTGACGCCCGCCACACAGGCCGGGTTACTCGGGAATACCGCCTTGAGTCAACACGGCCGGATCTAACAGGCGCTCAAGCGTTTCCCGATCCAGGTCTGTATTCTCCTCAGCAACGTCAATGATCGGCCTACCCGCTTGGTAGGCCTTTTTTGCAATAGCGGCCGCTGCGTTATAACCAATCACACCATTTAACGCTGTTACCAGAATAGGATTGCGTGCCAGAGGCGCTTTCAGATTCTCTTCACGCACCTTAAACGTCGCAATTGCACGGTCAGCAAGCAGCCGAGACGTATTGCTCATCAAGTTAATTGAAGTGAGCAAATTGGAAGCCACTAGCGGCAGCATGACATTCAATTGGAAGTTACCGCTTTGCCCCGCAACGGTAATCGCCGCGTCTAAGCCAATAACCTGTGCGGCGGCCTGAGCGGCTGATTCGGGAATCACGGGGTTTACTTTACCCGGCATGATTGAACTGCCGGGCTGCAGCGCTTCAAGCTCAATTTCACCCAGCCCAGCCAGCGGTCCTGAATTCATCCAGCGCAGATCATTGGCAATTTTCATAATCACACAGGCTAGACCTTTTAACTGCCCTGACAGCTCTACCGCCGCATCTTGTGACGAGAGGCTGGCAAAAAAGCTATCATTAGGAGTAAACATCAACCCCGTCTGCTCGCTAAGTTCCTGGGCAACCTGCTCAGCAAACCCATCAGGAGCATTGATACCGGTGCCAACCGCCGTGCCGCCCTGTGCTAACCGGCAAAGCCTTTGCATTACACCATCAAACCGCTCGATGGCTTGATTGAGCTGGCTCGACCAAGCGCCTAGCTCTTGATCCATACGTAGCGGCATAGCATCCATTAAATGGGTGCGACCCGTTTTAACGATATGGCTTAGCTCACTAGCACGGAGGTCAATCGTGTCGCGCAAATGTACCAGCGCGGGCCGTAGAGTTTCATGCACGCCAATGGCGGCCGAGAGATGGATAGCGGTTGGAATGACATCGTTGCTCGACTGCCCCATATTGACGTGATCATTGGGGGTGACGTCGACACCCTCTCGGGACGCCAGATTGGCCAACACCTCATTGACGTTCATGTTAGAGGAGGTGCCTGAGCCGGTTTGAAACACATCAATGGGAAAATGCTGATCATGAATACCGGTTAGCACTTCACGCGCAGCTTTCTGGATCGCCTCTCCGCGCTCATTATCAAGCTCTCTCGATGCTTGATTGACACGTGCTGCGGCTAATTTGATGCGCACAACCGCATGAATAAAGGCCGGGGGCATTGGCGTGTGAGATACCGGAAAGTTATTAATTGCTCGCTGCGTTTGCGCACCGTAAAGGGCATCTGCGGGCACTTCCAATTCACCCATGCTGTCGCGTTCAATACGTGTTGCCATTGCTGGTCCTCCTATGAATATGACGACTCCTCCTGATCTGAGCGCAAAGCCGTGATATCGTTCGCCAAGGGTTGCCAAACGCTTATCAAATAAAGCCTGCTTCAAAAAAAGACGTCTTCAATAAAGCTTTAACGAGCTGCTCAGCACATACACTTAGAGCCAATATTGCACCGCACAAAAGGCTTTGCTATGCTGCACTGCAAGATAACGTGTAGAGATGCCAGTAAGTACGCAGTACCCACCTCTGGATGGCTGTTTCTGGCAATCTATTTTAGCAATGCTGGCTCTGGCCGTGCTGTTGCAACCCTAGAGGTAATGAATATGAATACTGTTAATACGAATGAAATGACTCAGCAGTTTGACAATATGTTTATGGCGCCCGCACGTTCTTTTATGGCACTAAGCGTTGATTACGCTGAAAAAATGATCAATGCTCAGATGGATGCCAGCAAAGCCTATACAGGCACCAGCATTGCACAGATGCGTCAGATGATGAACGTAAAAGACGCGGAAGGCTTACGTAGCTACATGGAAAGCCAGCAAAACGTTGCTAAAGAACTGGCCGAGCGCGCTAAGGGCGATGCGGATAAAGTAGTGTCATTACAGCAGGATTTTATTCAGAAAAGCCAGAAATTGACTGAAGAAAATGTCAAGCAAGCGCAAACTGCCGTTAGCAAAATGAGCAAAACCGCTTAACGCTTTACCCATGTTATAAGCGGGTAAACCAGCTCGTTAAAACGCCACCGTCGGCCCTGCCTACGGTGGCGTTTTAGTGGTTGTCGAATCATTTTTTGCCCCTATGGCTAAACCTCTTCTTACCAACCCAGGGCAGACTTAACAAACGGTATCGTCAGCTTGCGTTGAGCCGTCAGCGACGCCTTATCAAGCGTTTCCACCGCACGGCAAAGCTCACCTAGTTCACGCGGGCCTCGATGTAAAATATAGCGGCCCACGTCGTCGGGCAGCTGTATGCCTCTCACGCTGGCACGAAGCTTAAGGGCAGCCAAACGCTCGCTGTCGTCATCTAGCGGATGAACGTGAAAAGTAACCCCCCAGGTTAACCGCGAGGCGAGGTCAGGCAACTGCACATTTAATTGGCGTGGAGAGGCATTGGCAACAATCAATAACTTTTTACCTGCGTCCCGCAGCCGATTAAAAGCGTGAAACAGGGCCTCTTCCCAGCGCTTACGCCCGATCACGTACTCCAAGTCGTCGATCGCCACAAGATCCAATCGCTCGATATCTTCCAGCATCAGCGGCGGAAAGTGGCCTAAGTCACCCAGCGGTAAATACAGCGCGCGCTTATCTGCATCTGACGCTGCGTGACAGGCCGCTTGAAGCAGGTGACTGCGCCCTACGCCGGGTGCCCCCCACAGGTATAGAAACTGCTCACCCTCTGCACTTAGCTGCTGGGTGACATGCTCTACTAGCGATGCGTTCGCACGCCCCGCATAGTAATTATTAAACGTGGCATCATCACGTAAACCAATGCCCAGAGGAAGCTGTGCCGGAGCTCGGCTCATGGTGACTCCCGTTTATCATCACGACTCAGCTCATCATAATATGACGAACTTACCTCGATAATCTTTGGCTGATCGTCGGTATTTTTATCGTCGTACAGCTCGCTGTGCTGATAGCGTACTTTAACTTCTTTAAGCAACACTAAAATCACCGCAGCCACCGGCAGTGCCAACAATACCCCTGTTAAACCAAACAGCTTTCCACCCGCCAATACGGCAAAGATAACCGCTACCGGATGTAGGCCAATTTTGTCGCCCAGCAGTTTAGGTTGAAGCACCACGCTCTCAGCCATTTGACCAACGCTGAAGACTAAAATCACGCCCACCACTGCCCACCACGTGGCATATTGAAAGAGCGCCACCACAAGCGCGATCACCAAGCCTACAATAAAACCCAAGAACGGTACGATGCTCACCAGCCCAGACACAAAGCCAATCAGCAGGCCGAAGTTAAGCCCCATCAGCGTCAAACCTACTGCGTAGATAATTCCTAAGCAGAGCATGACCAACAGCTGCCCGCGTAAGAATGAGGAAAGCACCTCATCGCAACGGCGCGCTAACCGAAAGGTATCATCAGCCCACTGGCGAGGAATTAAATTAGCAATATTGTCGAGCAATCGATTCCAGTCTAAAAGCAGATAAAAAGTCACCACGGGAATCAGTGCAACATAAGTCACCCAAGATGCGAACGCCATTCCAGAACGGCCAATTTGGCCCAGTGCCTGCGCTAAATAACCGCCTGCATCGCGCCAGTTCTCAACCAGTGTTTCGCGGGCATTGGTTAATTCTGCGGTCACATCATAACCGGTCCATTCCTGCACCTGGGGAGCCAGTGTATTTTCGACCCAGTTGAAAATACCCGGGATAGCTTCTCCCAGCTGTTTAAGTTGCTGAACAACTAGCGGTATCAATATCAGCAAACTTACCACCAGGATGATGAGCAGGACTAAAAATACGCTACTCACGGCCAGAGGCCGATTCATACCCCAGCGCTGGAAGCGATTAGCCAGCGGGTCGGCCAAGTAAGCGAGAATCATTCCAGCAATAAAAGGCATCAGCACTGAATCTAGCAAATAAATAGAACCGCCTATCACTACCAAAAACAGCACACCCCACCAAGAATTGCGCATACTTCCCTCTCAAATATTAATTTAAATCGGTTATTTTCACTAAGCGTTACTATGCCGTATATCAGCAAAACCTGCTCGTAAGCTTTTCAACACGCTTCACAGCGGTGCGGCCTGCGCCACTGAGTGTTACAATCCGATTCAGTTATCGTCCAGCACTGGCCATGTCGCCAGCACTACCAGCACCGCTATTTGCTTCACAGGATCTGTCATGACCGAGACCTCTTCTTCTTCGGCTACTCCTTCCCTCAGCTACAAGGACGCAGGCGTCGATATTGATGCCGGTAACGCCCTGGTTGACCGCATTAAACACGTTGCCAAGCGCACTACTCGCCCAGAAGTAATGGGTGGGCTTGGCGGCTTTGGCGCACTGTGCGAAATACCGGCAGGCTATCGGCGGCCTGTTCTTGTCTCAGGCACCGACGGAGTCGGTACCAAGCTGCGCCTAGCCATGGATCTTGGCAAACACGACACAATTGGGATTGATTTAGTCGCGATGTGTGTCAACGATTTGATCGTCGCCGGCGCCGAGCCACTGCTGTTTCTCGACTACTATGCCACGGGTAAGCTCGATGTGGATATTGCTGCTGACGTTGTCACCGGAATTGGCGCTGGCTGCGAGCTAGCGGGCTGCGCATTAGTCGGTGGCGAAACCGCCGAAATGCCGGGGATGTATGAAGGTAGCGACTATGATTTAGCAGGCTTTTGCGTCGGTGTCGTTGAAAAAGAAGACATTTTGGATGGCAGCAAAGTCGCTGAAAACGACGTTGTGCTGGGCCTTGCGTCATCAGGTCCGCACTCTAACGGCTACTCGCTGATCCGCAAAATCCTTGATGTTAGCAACGCTTCGCTAGACACCGACATTGACGGTACGGCACTAGGCGATGCGCTAATGGCGCCTACCCGCATCTATGTTAAATCACTGCTGTCTTTAATGCGCGAAAGTGATATCGCCGTGCACGCGTTATCGCACATCACCGGTGGCGGGCTGCTGGAAAACATTCCCCGTGTTCTGCCGGATGACCTCGCTGCTCACATTGACATTAACAGCTGGAAGCGCCCCGCCGTGTTTGATTGGCTGCAGTCACACGGCAATGTCAATGAAACCGAAATGCACCGCGTCCTCAACTGCGGCATTGGCATGGTGGTGGTGGTCTCGCAGCAACAAGCGGATGAGGCAGTCGCTTACCTAGACACGCAGGGAGAAACCGTGTATCGCCTGGGTAATATCGTTAAACGCCAAGAGGAAGCTGTTATTTTGGAGAACCTCTCGGCATGACCAATACGGACTACCAAAGCGACACCATTAAAGACGTAACGCCAGAACCTGTCGGTGCTAGACGTATCGTTGTACTGGTTTCTGGCAATGGCAGCAATCTGCAGGCGCTTATTGATGCCCAGTCACATGACCGCTTAGGCGGCGGTGAAATCGTTGCGGTCATTTCCAATATCGCTGGTGCCTACGGCTTAAAACGAGCCCATGAAGCAGGTATTGAAGCGGTCGCACTGCCTCATCGCGAATATGACAGCCGCGAAGCCTATGATGGCGCATTAATTAAAGTCATTGAACGCCACGAACCGGATCTCATCGTTCTGGCAGGCTTTATGCGTATTTTAACGCCTCGTTTTGTGCAGCGATTCTTGGGCCGTATGCTCAACATTCACCCGTCGCTGCTGCCCAACTACCCGGGGCTTAATACCCACGCGCGGGCTCTGGCGGACAGCGTGGAAAGCCACGGCTGCAGCGTTCACTTTGTGACCGAAGAGCTAGACGGCGGCCCGGTGGTACTACAAGCCGAGCTACAGGTAAGTATTGATGACACGTTAGAAACGCTTCAAGAGAAGGTTCGATCCCGCGAGCATCTGCTCTATCCGATTGCGGTACAGTGGTTCTTAGAAGGCAGGCTACAGTTCAGTGCAGATGGCGCCAAAATGGACGGACAGCTGCTTCCCGAATACGGAATGCGTCTCTCCCATGCCGATGCGGCGGAAGAGCTTGATGAGGAGCCTGACGACGAATCGCACCTGTAATAGCGTTCAGCAAACGCGCCAGGACTGAGTTGAAAAAATTGAAACAAAAAACGCCTGACGGAGATTGATATTCCGCCAGGCGTTTTTCATGGGGAGCCTTAAGTACGCGGCAACGTCACTCCGCGCTGCCCCATGTACTTGCCACCACGATCTTTATACGAAGTAGCACACACTTCATCGGACTCTAAGAACAGCATCTGTGCAACGCCTTCATGGGCATAGATTTTCGCAGGCAAATTCGTCGTATTAGAGAACTCAAGCGTTACATGGCCCTCCCATTCAGGCTCAAGCGGCGTGACGTTAACAATAATGCCACAGCGCGCATAGGTAGATTTTCCTAAGCAAATAGTGAGCACATTACGCGGAATGCGAAAGTATTCTACCGTACGCGCTAATGCGAATGAGTTTGGCGGAATAACACAAACGTCGCCTTTAATATCAACGAAGCTTTTCGCGTCAAACGCTTTAGGATCGACAATAGCCGAGTGAATATTAGTAAACACTTTGAATTCATCAGCACAGCGCACGTCGTATCCGTAGCTTGACGTGCCGTAGGAAATGACGCGCTGATCGTTCACATAGCGCACCTGCTCAGCCTCGAACGGCTCGATCATTGCATCGCTTTTAGCCATGCGACGAATCCAGTTATCAGATTTGATACTCATCTAGTACGTTATCACTCGCTAAAGGAAATGGTAGGGCCGTCGTTTTGGCTCATGTTTACCGCTTCGGCTACTTTTTTTGCAATCGCTGCAAAGGTTTGGCTCACCGTACCTTCTGGCTCAGATACGACGCTCGGCCTGCCTGAATCCGTTAACTCACGGATAGCAAGCGTTAATGGCAGCCGTCCAAGCACTTGGGTATCGTACTCTTGGGCAATGCTATCACCGCCGCCAGTACCAAAAATAGCGGCTTCATGGCCACAGTTTTCACAGTGGTAAAGGCTCATGTTCTCAACCACGCCCAACACCGGCACGTTAACTTTGCGGAACATTTCAATCCCTTTACGGGCATCTAATAGCGCAATATCCTGCGGCGTTGTGACAATCACGGCGCCTGCTACCGGCACTTTTTGCGCCAGCGTTAGCTGGATATCACCGGTGCCTGGGGGCATATCAATCAGCAGAAAATCTAGGTTATCCCATTGAGTTTGCGTTAACATCTGCTGAAAGGCACCCACCACCATCGGGCCACGCCATACCATGGGCTCACGGGTGTTAACCATAAAGGCCATCGACATGGCTTGAATACCATGGGCCTCAAGCGGTAGGAATTTATTATTGGCCGCGGCCTGTGGGCGTACGCCCTCTTTAACACCGAGCATTTGTGCTTGGCTGGGCCCGTAAATATCAGCATCAAGAACGCCCACGCGATAATTCTGTGCGGCTAATGCCAGCGCCAAATTAACGGTGACGGTAGATTTACCCACGCCGCCTTTGCCTGATGCCACTGCAATAATATGCTTAACCCCATCCATCCAATGGCACTCCTTTCATGGTTAGGCGCTTAATTAAAATAGCCCCTTAGATTAATCGTTAAGTAAATGATACTCCTCAGCGCAACAATCATAAACCAACAACCAAAAAGCGGACGCCGGCTGCCCGACATCCGCTCTTATTTTCAACATCAGCGCTTAGCAATAAAGGGTCAACGCTTAGTCACTTTTCAACCGGCATTTTGGTGTGATTCTTGATTACCACCGTCGCTATCGTTCGCGCTTTCATCGCTACTGTCAGGCGCATTCTCTTCATCAGCGCTGTCTTGTGAAGTAGCCGCTGCTTCGCTGACTGAGTTTTCTGCATCAGCTAAGCGCCTGTCTAGCGTGGAAAGCTCATCACGCCATTCACCTAGCTGGCTCTCTAAACGCTGCAGCTGACTTTCACGCCCCTCAAGATTACTCTCGACACTCGACAATTCTTCACGACCGGCGCCTAGAGCCGTCATCAAATCGTCAAGCTCGCCTTGAGTCGTGGAAACTTCCTCATTTAGGCTCGTTTGCTGCGCAGCCGTTTGGCTGATTTGCTCCTCCAGTGCAGACAGCTCCTCTTCTTTAGCGCTTAAGTCGTCTACCGCCTGCTGACGTGCAGCGTCAGCTTCTTGCCGGGCGTCTTCAGCGCTCTGGCGAGCTTCCTCAACCTGCTGCAAATTACTTTCTGCTTCTTCACGGGTGCTGGTGATTTCATCTCGCTCTTCACGCAGCCCCGCCATATCATTTTCAGCAGCTTCTAACTGCTCGCTCAATGCTGAAATCTCTTCTTGCAGCTTATTCCGCTCAGCTTCAAGCTCTTCTAAGCGCGTCTGAACCTCGCTGACGTCACCCTGAGCACTCTGGAGCGCAGTGTTGGCCTCATCCTGCTGTGCCTGTAAGGAATCCCGCTCTTCCTGCAACGTAGCGAGATTCGTTTCGGCTTCATCAATTTCGCTAACGCGCTGTTTCATCTGACTGTTTTCTTGCTCAGCACTTACTAGCTGCTCTTCAAGGCTATCGATACGATCTTGACGTGTGCTCGCATTAGACTGCGCCATGATTGCCCAAATAACCGCGATTGCCGCGATACCTGCAATGGTTTTTACTCGATTGTCTTGAAAGAGCGTTTTCATATCCGCCTGTTTGACCGGCTCCGACTCCGGCTTGTTGGCTGGCGGCAGATTGTCTGAATGATTGTCTTCTGACATTATGCGTTCCTCTATGATCTACGCTTAGATTGGCAAGCCAAGATGTGTGCAAACTGAAGAAATGATTTAGCAACAGTGATTCCCTAGCGGCGAACGATTACCCTTTCAGCATACACAGCTCATTGCATCTAGCCAGTCTGTTAGTAAATTCTTATCGCCATGTGACTGGGGAGCTACCGCTTAGCTTGAAAGCTAATGCTGCTGACTAAGGTGAATGTTTACCTTCAGGAAAACCTGACGCCTGCCCCTCAAGTACGTCAAACCACGCAAGGGTCGTGTGTAATGCCACCACGCTGCCTACTATAAGCAGCGTAGGTGGTTTTATATCGCCCGCCAAGAAAGCATCGGGCAGCGATAAAAGGGTTCCCACGTGCGTGCGCTGCTGACGCGTAGTGCCTTGCTCGATAAGCGCCAGCGGCGTTTCTGGTGACATCCCGTGCTCTATCAGCGCCTGACTAATGACTCTAACGCTGCCTAGCCCCATATAGAACACAAGCGTTTGCGCGGGTCGGGCAAGGGCATCCCAGTCAAGCTCGCACTCCCCCTGTTGTAAGTGGCCGGTAACAAAACGAACCGACTGCGCATGGTCCCGGTGGGTAAGGGGAATACCCGCATAGGCTGCACATCCTGAGGCTGCCGTGACGCCAGGAATCACTTCCACGCTAACCTTAGCAGCCCGCAAAGCTTCTAACTCCTCACCTCCCCGGCCAAATATAAACGGGTCTCCGCCTTTGAGGCGTACGACGCGCTTCCCTTGATGAGCCCACGCTACCAACGCTTGATTGATCTCATTTTGAGGCACGCTATGCAGCGAACGAGCCTTGCCAACATAGTAGCGCTGCGCTTTGCTAGGTATAAACGCCAGAATTTCATCGCTAACCAAGCGGTCATAGAGCACCACTTCGGCTGCTTGCAGGCGTTTATAAGCTTTGAGCGTCAGTAATTCGGGATCTCCAGGGCCGGCTCCGACCAAACTCACCCAGCCATATGACTGATCACCGTGCTGTCGTCTTACTTCCAAGAAACCACCTCGAGGAATAAAAATTAGATTCTATATATTAAAAAGTAATTAATTTTATCATTAAATGCCGATAACGCCTCGAATAAATTAGTGCACATGACTTTGGTATGGGGGAAGGCCATTTAACACTAAGCATCGGGGTTGCCGAGTACCGCTGCAAAGAGCCTTTAACGAGTCTTATTGGGCTAGCAGATCAGGCGCTGTATAGCGCCAAAAGCGGTGGCCACGACTGCGGGCTCCTTCGACGCTGATAGCAGCACTAATATAATAAGTTCGCTAATTAAGCCATTTTATATCTCATCAGCCCTTCACAGCAGCAGGAGCCCCATCATGGAAAAGCTCGCCAGCTTAACGTAAGACTCATGCAGTAAGGGTGCGCCGCTGCTGAATCAAAAAGAGGCATTCACGCGGCTAAAAAGCCTGAGCCAGTGGCAGATTGTCGAGCACGATGGCATCATGAAGCTGTCGCGATGCTTTAAGTTTCGCCATTTTGCTAGCGCCCTGGCATTCACTCAGCGCGTTGGCGATTAAATGACTTCATTCTTGCCGCCAGAACTGACGAGGTAGTCGATTAAATGTTTGAGCATATTGAGCGAGTCCCAGGAGACGCCATTCTCGGGCTGATCGAAGCTTTCAAAAAAGATACCAATCCACAAAAAGTGGATTTAGGTGTTGGTGTTTACCGCGATACTCAGGGCAATACGCCGGTAATGCGCGCCGTGAAGGAAGCAGAAGCTCGCCTGCTCAAGAATGAAACGACGAAAACGTATATTGGCTCTCACGGTGCCCCAAGCTATGGCGACGTAGTGCTGCCCATGGTATTTGGCACTGACTCCTCCGTATTGAAAGCCAATCGTGCCAGCGCTACCCAGTCACCAGGTGGTACCGGTGCCCTTCGTTTAGCGGCTGACTTCATCGCCTCGCAGCTGCCGGGCAAAGGCATTTGGGTCAGCGATCCTACGTGGCCAAATCACCACGGCATATTCACCGCCGCGGGTATTGAGCTTCACAAGTACCCCTATGTTGATCCCGATAACCGTCTGGATTTTGACGGTATGCGCGCCGCGCTAAAAAGCATTCCACAGGGCGATGTCGTTGTCCTGCACGCCTGCTGCCATAACCCGACTGGCTTTGATCTTTCCCATGACCAGTGGCAGGAGGTATTAGAGATTGTTCGAGAGCGTAAGCTACTACCGCTAATCGATTTTGCTTACCAAGGGTTTGGCGAAGGTTTAGAAGAAGATGCTTACGGCGTTCGCTTGCTGGCTGAAAATCTTGATGAAGCCATTATTACCAGTTCCTGCTCGAAAAACTTCGGCATTTACTGTGAGCGCACCGGCTGCTTGATCATGGTGGCTAAAGATAGCGAACAGATGGACAACATCCGCTCACAGGCGGCAATCGTTGCTCGGGAAAACTATTCCAACCCACCGGCTCACGGTGGCTCTATTGTCAGCGAAATTCTACATGACGCGGAGCTTACCGCGATGTGGCGTGAAGAGTTGACCGAAATGCGTGACCGCATCAATACCCTTCGCCGCGATTTTGTTGAGGCACTGAAGCCTTACGGGCTGGACCAGAAATATGCGTGCGTTGCTGAACAGCGCGGCATGTTTTCGTACACGGGCCTAACGCCCGAACAGGTCGACCGCCTACGCGATGAATTTGGCATTTACATGGTGCGCTCAGGCCGTGCCAACGTAGCGGGATTTTCTAATGAGAACCTGCCCTACCTTGCCAAAGCTATTGCTGCCGTTAACGACTAGCATTACGTTTTGTAATGCGTTAAATGCCCAGGTAATGCCTGGGCATTTTTGTATCTTGGGATGCTATATCGACTTGTGTACAATTATGCGATTGCCGTCAGAGCCTGGGGCGCCCATGCGGCGCTCATTGCAACGTAACGCCTGACCGATTAGTCAACTTCTCGGCACACTCAGCGAATCCTTGTAAACAACCATCATACTTTAGAGGCCTATCATGGCGGCTGCTAGCACCCACTATCCTTGGTATAAAAAAGAAGATACCGACGCGTTCTTCGCGCTGTTTCAAAACAATATTGCCAATTTCGTTATCATCGCCATTACCATGCTAGGCATGGGATTCCCCTCCTCCATTGTTTATGGACAGGTACTGCCTGGCGCCGCAGTCGCCGTGATGGTGGGAAATTTTTATTATGCTTGGAGTGCGACAAGACTGGCGCGTAAAGAAAACCGCGCTGATGTGACTGCGCTGTCTTACGGCATATCCACCCCGGTTATGTTCGTATTTTTATTCGGTGTTTTACTGCCCGCTAAGCAGCTTACCGGCGATGCTGAAATGGCTTGGAAAGTCGCCGTGGCCGCCTGTTTTATCAGTGGTGGCATCGAAGCTGTCATCAGCATTATCGGCCGCTGGGTGCAGCATCATTTGCCTCGTGCCGCCATGCTTGGAGCCGTTGCGGGTGTCGCACTCACGTTCATCGCCGGTGAGATGTTGTTTAAGACGCTTGAAATGCCAATCATCGGCTTACTGGTGCTAGCTATTATCATCGTCGGCTTAGTCGCGCGAGTCAGCATGCCTTTCAAGCTGCCTGCGTCTCTATTTGCCATTATCGTCGGCACGACCATGGCCTATTTAATTGGCGATGCTGACACAGAGCGCTTTAGCGATGCCTTTACTCACCTAGGGTTCTACCCATTATTGCCTAACCTAGCATGGTTTGAAGGGCTGGGGCTGTTGCTAACGAGCATGCTCGCCATACTAACGGTAGTACTGCCCATCACGCTCTATAACGCTATTGAAACAATGAATAACGTAGAGGCAATGGAAGCGGCCGGCGACAAATATGATGTGCGTGAGTGTCAGGCAGTGGACGGTGTAGGCACCATAATTGGAGCACTATTTGGCGGCGTATTCCCTACCACGGTATATATTGCCACGGTGGGCGCCAAGTGGATGGGCGCAGGGCGCGGCTATAGCCTGCTCAATGGAGCCGTCTATGCGCTTGCAACTATGTTCGGATTAATCGCTGCTCTGGCAGCAATTATTCCCGTTTCTGTGGTTGCGCCTATTTTGGTCTTTGTTGGCATGTCGATGATTGCGACGGCGTTTCAGGCCAACGATACACGCTACTATCCTGCCATTGCGTTGGCCATGCTGCCCTACTTCGCAAACTATGTGATGACACGCTTCAACCGTGGCGCCGGTGAAGTGGTTAGCGACATTTCCAGCGCCATTGTTGTCATGGGTCAAGGCGCTATGTTTATGGCAATCTTGCTGGGCGCCATGACGGTGTCAGTCATCGATCATCAGTTCAAACGCGCGGCAGCCTTTGCGGCTATTGCTGCAGGCTTTTCGTTTGGCGGCTTAATGCATGCGCCTAAACTCACCTTTAACGCCGCGCCCGAATTTGTAATGGGCTACTTAGCTATGGCGTTACTATTTTTATATTTTTCGTTTCAAGAGTCAGTTCGAAAACGCTAATTGACGAATCCCGCCTGCCGGTGTGGGCGGGATAAAATACGCGTTAGCACACGCCAAGCCATTAAACCTGCCAGCAGATTTCCCACTGCCCCACCGGCCGCTACACCCCACCAGCCGAAGAACTGAGACCCTACCCATAGGCAAGGTAAGTAGCACACAAATAGTCGCGCACTGGACAATAGCATCGCGCGCAACGGCCAACCCAAGGCATTACCGGCAGATACCACTAACATGCAAACACCAAGGGCCGCATAGCTCGGCAGTAGGAAGCGGATCAACAGCGTCAGCTCACTTTGCACATCTGGATTGCCTGCTAACGCCATGGCCAGCCAAGGAGCGCCAAGCGCCAGCACCACGCCAAGGCCTAGCTGCCAAAACAGCGCCACTTTGATAGCTAATTTCATCAACTGATGTATTTGCCCCCAGTCGTTCGCTCCATAGCAGCGCCCTAGCCACGGTGGCAGTGACATTGTCATTGCCAGAATCACCATTAGCGAGAGCGTTTCCAAGCGACTTGCCAGCCCCCAGGCAGCCACTTCGCTTTCACCCAGGCCTGCGACTACAGAGATAGCCAACATGGCTGCTAAGGGTGGCATCAGTTGGCTGACCATGGCCGGTGCGGCGATCCCAGTAAACGGCCGCCATGATTGTTTTGTCTCTAGCCACAGCCCCTCTGAGGATGCCCACTGGCGGCGGGCCAGTTTCAAACTTGTGATCACCAACCCTACTGAGAAAGCAATTGCGGTAGCCCAAGCAGCGCCTGGCAATCCCCAACCTTGCCAATCACCTACACCGAAGATGAACAAAGGGTCGAGAACCAGATTGATGAGACTACTGAGCACCATCATTTTACCCGGTAACCGAGTGTCTCCATGGGCGCGAAATACGCTATAGCTAAAATACAGCAGCGCGCCTAACCATGCAGATAGCAGCTGCGGCCCCCAGTAGACACGAATATAGGATAGCGTCGTTTCATCCGCCCCCAGCAGTTGAAAAATAGGCACATAAAATAGCCACAAAACGATCGCCAATAAACCAATCACTCCACCGCCGGCCATCAGCACTAGGCTGCTTAGGCGCTTGGCACGCTCGTCTTCCCCAGAGCCCAGCGCCCGGGATATAAGCGCGGCAATAGCGATACCCATTCCTACTTGAATACCAATAATCAAAAATGACAGCGGAAAGGTAAATGACTGAGCTGCCAATGGCGCAGTTCCCAAACGAGCAATGAACGCGCTATCAACCAGTTGAAAACCCAATAGCGCCAGCACGCCAATAGCCATAGGCCACGTTTGGCGCCATAGGGTTGTGGCCAACTCTTTTTGATGCATAACGGCTACCAAGCAGTCTCTCCTTACCCTTACGACAGGGGTTAATATAGACGAGGGTTAATACATCATCGACTTAACGTAAAACGCCACCGCCCTTTTAAGGGGCGGTGGCGCAAGTACTAAAGTACTTAATTACTGACGAATGCCTTCGAAGGTCACATAGAGCTCAACTTCATGCATCGCTTCAGGGAAATCGCTCATGTCGATGCCGTAATCGCTCAGCAACAGCGTCGTGGTGCCTTCAAAGCCGGCGCGAGAATTGCCCCACGGGTCATCGCCTTCACCCAGTAGCGTCACCGGCATTTCGATTTCTTGGGTTTCACCATGCAGCGTTAGGTCACCCGTTAGCACGCCTGCGTCTTCACCCGTTGACGCAAATCCTGTCGAGGTGAAAGTAGCCGTCGGAAACTCGCTTGCGTTCAGAAAGTCGCCGCTCAAGATATGACGATCACGTTCAGCGTGATTGCTGTTCAAGCTATCAACCTGAACTTCGATTTCAGCAGAGGATGCGTCAAGGTCTTCAGAATCGTAAGAAAACTGACCGTCAAATTTTTCAAAACTGCCTAAAAGATAAGAAAAACCCAGGTGGCTAATTTTAAACTGCACAAACGCATGCTGACCTTCTGTATCAAGCTGGTAATCAGCAGCCTGCGCTTGGCTCAATGGCACCAGTGCGAGCGCGGCAATAGCAGATGCAAATGCGGTCTTTTTAAACATCATTGATAAATCCTCTCTTTATTGAAAAGTCGCTACTTATTGAAAATCACTGCGACGGCTCTAGGCCTTCGTAGTGTTTACAAAAACGTATATTATTTAGATAACATAGCAACCGGCAGCGCTTTTTTCTAAATGCCAGCAGCCTAAAATGTATCGAATCAATTTATGCCACGAGTGCTGCGCTGGGCGTGACGGGGGTTCATCATACGCACCAGCGTCTTATTACGGTTAAACCAGTGGTGTTTTAGCGCGGCAAGCGTATGGCCCGCCGCTAAAAGCATCAGCGTTAGGGCGCTATACCAGTGCACGTCGCCAGCAAGGCTTGCCTGATTGGGATAATTTTGCAGTAACGCAGGCACTTCAAACCAACCAAAGACGCTGACGCCACGACCATTGGCGGTAGAAATTAAGTAGCCACTGATCATTACCAATAGCACAGCCGCATATAGCCCAATATGTCCTAAGTGCGCAGCAACCACCTCTAAGCGACGACCTTCTAATCGGGGGGTGGGCTGGAATAAACGCCACACTAAGCGCGCTAAAGTGGCGAACAAGAGCAAAATACCAATTGAGCGGTGTACCCATGGGCCTTGATTATACCAGGGATCATAATAGCCCAACCCCGTCATCCACCAGCCTAATGCAAATAAACCAATAATGGCCACAGCACTTAACCAGTGAAGCAAAATACTAACAATACCCCAGCCTCGCTGCGTGTTACGCCACATTGGTTATTCCTCACTTTATTGACGACTGGCGCCTACTTATGGCTAATCGTTTATTAGCAATCAGCATACCCATTACTGCTAGTGGAATCTGCTGAAAAAACCAGCAAAAACCATTCGTAAAAATCATTGATTAGCTCGCTAGCAATATCCATCAGCGACACATTAGCCATATTGATCCGGGTGGACATAAAGCTGAATCGTAGTAGCCATAATCCAATTCATTCTAAAATATAGAATGATAAATGCAATTTAAATCAATTTTCACATTTTGTTAGCGGGCTTACAATAATCACATGTTCGAAAACGAACACGGCGAACTCGCCGCCAATACATATCGAAGCACGCCAACGAGGTTAACTATCATGAACAAATTTACCACAGTCGCCGCCATCGCTCTGACGCTTTTCTCTAGTGCCGCACTGGCAGAAAGAGGCTCTGATGAATTCAATGAAGTCGCTCACGCTACCTCCCAGGTTCAGCAGCAAACAATTGGCGAGCGCAACATGACGCCAAGCGATTTAACTGCCGTGAATGGCGGTAGTGAAAAAAATGCGGTTAGCCACCCAAAATCAACGGCTGAATATCAAAGTAATGGCGGACAAAACATCGCCCTTACTGAATTGACGTCTAGAAATTCTTAATAGAGATCGCTGTCGGTTCTCACCCAAGCCGATATCCAGCGGCGCCTCACAAAGCAAGCCAGTGCCGCTGGAAAAAAAACAACCCCACTTCTGGTGGGGTTGAGTCGTTTCAAAACACTTAAGCAGGTCAACGGTTTTTTAGACTGTTTTGGCCATTAGTGCATCCAAACCGCGAGCTAAATCGCGCTGAATGTCCTTTTGGCTCTCGAGCCCAACCGCAACGCGAATGAGCCCCGGCGCAATACCTGCTGAGGTTTTTTGAGCATCAGAAAGACGCCCATGTGTGGTCGTTGCTGGGTGAGTAATGGTGGTTTTAACGTCGCCTAAATTACCCGTAATAGAAAGCATTCGAGTCGCATCAATAACCTGCCAAGCGCCCTCTTGACCACCCTGCACTTCAAAACCTAACACTGCGCCAAAGCCTTTTTGCTGTTGCTTGGCCAACGCATGCTGAGGATGTTCTTCCAAACCGCTGTAATACACCTTAGTTACCGCCGGGTGGGCATGTAACCAGCGTGCAAGTATTAAGGCGTTTTCACAATGCGCCTTCATACGTAGTGATAAGGTTTCTAAACCTTTGGTAAAAATCCATGCATTGAAAGGACTCAAGCATGGGCCGCACGTGCGCACTACGCCAAACACCTCTTCAAGCAACGAATGACTACCGACCACCGCGCCGCCAATTGCGCGCCCTTGACCATCCAAGTACTTGGTTGCTGAGTGAATGACTAAATCCGCGCCAAGTGCCAGCGGCTGCTGAAGTGCCGGAGTAAGAAAACAGTTATCAATCGCTAAGAGCGCATCATGCCGCTTAGCTAACGCGGCTAGTGCAGAGATATCGGCAATTTCAGACAGCGGATTAGAGGGTGTTTCAGCAAACAATAACCGCGTCTTTGGCGTAATCGCAGCTTCCCAGGCAGACAGATTGGAAAGCTCTACATAGCGCGTCGTGATGCCTAGTTTTCCCAGGTATTTATCGAACAGACTCACCGTGGAACCAAACAGCGACCGAGATGCAACAATTTCATCACCGGCAGAGAGTAGCGCGAGCGCGGTAGCTAGAATCGCTGACATACCGGAGCTTGTCGCCACGCAGCGCTCGCCACCTTCAAGTGCCGCTAGACGCCGTTCAAACGTATGCACCGTGGGGTTGGTGAAGCGCGAATAAACGTTACCGGGCTCTTGTCCACCGAATTTACGCGCGGCTTCCGCAGCGCTTTCGTAGACAAAGCTGGACGTTGGAAAAATAGGCTCAGAGTGCTCCTGCTCAAAGGTGCGCTGATGACCTGAGCGGATCGCCAGCGTCTCTAATGACCACTCATCCTGGTGATTATCGTCATGCATAAGGCTTACCCCTTAATCGTCCAGGTCATCGTCCTGATTGTGCATGCCGACCAGAGCATGATCACCAGCACTCTGGTCTTTCGCGGCATCGTTACGACTAGCTTCCAACGCCGCCAAATAGGCGTCGTCAATATCTCCGGTCACGTAGTTGCCGTCAAACACCGAGCAGTCGAAGGCCTCCATTTCAGGGTTCACTTCCCGACAGGCCGCCTTTAGATCTTCTAGATTTTGATAGAAAATGCGATCAGCGCCAATCAGCTCACCGACTTCCTCTTCAGTACGCCCGTGGGCAATTAGCTCAGAAGCGGACGGCATGTCAATGCCGTAAACATTAGGAAAACGTACCGGCGGTGCCGCCGAGGCAAAATAGACCTTACGTGCTCCCGCGTCGCGGGCCATTTGAATAATTTGCTTACAGGTAGTGCCGCGTACGATCGAATCATCGACAAGCAGTACATTCTTGCCGTTAAACTCAACGTCAATGGCATTGAGTTTTTGGCGAACCGACTTTTTACGCTGAACCTGCCCCGGCATAATGAAAGTGCGCCCAATATAGCGGTTTTTCATAAACCCTTCGCGGTAGGTCACTCCTAGGTGCTGCGCCATCTCAAGCGCGGAGGTACGCGACGTATCAGGGATAGGAATCACCACGTCGATATCGTGATCCGGCCACTCATTTAAAATGCGGTCACCCAGTTTACGCCCCATCTGCATGCGGGTTCCGTAGACATAGGCACCGTCAAGCAGCGAATCTGGGCGCGCTAAATAGACATGTTCAAAGATACACGAGCGAAGCTGCGGGCGGTCGGCACACACCTGAGTATGAATATTGCCTTCGATATCGACAAAAATCGCCTCACCAGGCGAAAGATCACGTTCAAGTTCAAAACCACCTACATCCAGCGCAACGGATTCAGAGGCGATCATGACGGCTTGGCCGCTCTCTTCTTCACGGGTGCCAAACACAACCGGACGAATACCGAAAGGGTCGCGAAAAGCCACCATCCCAAAGCCGTTAATAATCGCCACCGCCGCGTAGCCACCTTTGCAGCGGCGGTGAACTCTACGCACAGCATCAAAGATGTCTTCCGCTTCCAGGTGCAGGCCCTGCTTACCCAGCTCATGGGCAAACACGTTGAGCAGCACTTCGGAATCAGAACTGGTGTTAATGTGGCGAAGGTCGGTGGAAAACAGCTCTTGCTTCAACTGCTCTGAGTTGGTCAAGTTACCGTTATGCGCAAGGGCGATACCGTAAGGAGAGTTAACATAAAACGGCTGAGACTCCGCTTCACTTGAGGAGCCGGCCGTTGGGTAACGCACGTGGCCAATGCCCAAGTTACCTTTTAAACGAGCCATATGGCGGGTATGAAATACATCACGCACCAAACCATTACTCTTGCGCAGCAAGAAGCGTCCTTCGTTCCACGTCATCATGCCGGCAGCGTCCTGGCCACGATGCTGAAGTACGGTC
>NZ_JBQDLQ010000061.1:0-20839 GCF_052095695.1 Halomonas sp. | reverse complement strand
CTGGCTCTGGCTCTGGCTCTGGCTCTGGCAAAGTATCCGGCGCTTGCGGGGCCTCTTCAATAGGCTCAGGAGGAAGTGTGGGCGTCTCAATTTCCACCTCATCAGCCTGCTCTTGGGTCTGCTCTTTTAACCGCTGCTCTTCTTGAGGAGTCTGCTGTGGATCTTGCTTATTTTTACGCTTAAAAAAACCAAACATGAGTGCTACCCGACAAAAATAGTGAACATTAAGGTTATGCTAACACCGTAACCCAAGACTTTGGATAACTAGCCCGCTACAATCTGCTTCATGACACGACAACGCTCCTCACGTTCATCCACTTCTCGCCGCACATCTGCTCAGCAGGTTGGCAAACTGCGCATTATTGGCGGAGAATTTCGCCGCCGCCAGCTACCGGTGTTAGACAGCCCTGGCCTGCGCCCAACCCCAGACCGCGTGCGTGAAACGTTGTTCAACTGGCTAGGCCAACAGCTTTACGGCCAAACGGTGTTGGACCTGTTCGCAGGCACCGGCGCACTGGGTATTGAAGCGCTGTCACGCGGGGCTGCGTGTGTCGACTTTGTCGAGCGCGACCCGCGCATATCTGCGCAGCTGTCGGCGAATCTTACCCTGCTTAATATTACCGCAAGCGCAGTGCATATTAGCGATGTGCAGGCGTATCTAACGCGAGCAGCAAAGCCGTATTCGCTGGTATTTCTAGACCCGCCCTTTCACCAGCAGCTAGCCGCAGCGTGCTGCCACGCGCTAGAAAATGGTGGCTGGTTAGCCAGTGAGGCAATGATTTACCTCGAAACCGAGACATCGCTGGCGCCGGACGTGCCTACCAACTGGCAGTTACACCGCGAAACCCAGGCCGGCGAAAGCACCGCACGGCTTTACCAACGTCAATTGCCGTAAACAGCGCTTGCCGCCACGCGGCAGCGGCGTTACGCTCGCCTCATTCGTCCCTAGTTAGCAAGCACGACGCTTGTTTCTGGGTACTTATTTTTTGTTAGTTACTTTTTTTGGTGCTCGTTTTTACTCTATGGAGACATGCATGAGCCTGGAACTATTTAATCAGCTTGAACAGAAAGTCACCGATACTGTTGACGCCCTAGAAATGATGAAAATGGAAAATGAAGAGCTGCGCAGTGAAAATGCCAAGTTCAAAGAAGAGCGTGAAGAGTGGGAGCGTCGTCTCAACAGCTTGTTAAGCAAATTCGACAGCCAAGATAACGCCAGCGCGTCCTAAACGGCGCGCTGGCACGCAGCTAAAGCGCTCGACTAAAGCATTCGAGACAGCAATAGCGCGTCCTCACGCCCGGCGGTACCCTCAACCGCTGGGCTGCTTGGATAGTAGCCCTTTCGTCGCCCGTCTTCGCTAAACCCGCTGCGCTGATAGAGCCGGATGGCACTAAGATTGCCAACGCGGACTTCCAGCAACAGCCGCTCGCTAGACCATCCTTGAGCTGTCGTTAAGACGGCGCTCATTAGCGCGTCACCCGCGCCCTGTCGACGACACGTCGGCAATACGCCTATCGCCTGTAGTTCAGCGTCAAACGGCAGCTGAACCACAATGGCATAACCTATTAGTGCCTTCTGATGCCACAGGCCCAGCACACTGGTTTGCTGGCAGCTAAGCGCGTCCTGCAGCTGTGAAGCGCTAGTGCCGCTTCGCGCCTGATCCTCCAGCGCGGTGAGTAATGCTAAATCGTCGACCCTCAACTCAGTGATCATCAGCCGCCTGAGGAGTATCCGCAGGGCTAACTGATGCCCATTGCTGGCCCAATAGCTGAAGCGTAGGCCAAAGATCACGCTTATTGCTCGCACTGTCGAGCAGTGAAGCCAGTGCAGGCCCCTGCCATACCGGCAGCGAAAGCGTATGGCTCTGCCCACCGGTCACGTTTAAGACGCGATCCAAGGTGCCTTGATCAGCGTCTAGCGCTCCCCACCATAGTAGCCGCTCTAATTGCCATCCTTGACGATTTACGCGACCGGCGACAAAGGCCGCTAAGCCTTCACGGGCTTCATCCAAAGGGTCTTCGACGGCAAAGGCGTTGGTCATCTGCGGCCAAGTAAAGTGCGTGATACTGGGTGCAATGCTGGGCTGAATACCCGCCGCATAGAGTAGATTGATCAATAGCTGCTGCTCTGAGGTGCCCATTTCACCTGCGTGCAGCACCAGCCAGCGCCCGTCAACACACAGGCAGGAAAGTGAGAATACGAGCGGCTGAGCGGGCGCTGCATCAGGCGCAGCAACAGCCTCTGCGGGCTGAGAATCCGGCGACGCTGCGGGAACCGGTGGTTCGCCCGCGTGCTTGGCTTGTCCGGGTTGATCGCTGGTCAGCAGAGCGCGAATCGCGGAGGGCGAAGCGGTTACATCGCTTGTCGCTGATAACTCGGAAGCCGCTCGCCTTGGCGCAGGGGCATCATCCAACAACGCTTGCAGGCGCTCACGAGGCGGTGTCGGCGTAGGCGCAGACTCCTCCCACTCACAGGCCTCGGTGGGCAATGCATTCGGTAGCTGATATTTAGCGACCCAGGCTGTGATGCCCATAGCATCAAGGTAGTGCCGCCGAATAACTTCTTGTGTCACTTTTCGCCGCCATGGCAGTTCGGTGAGTTCGGACGTTCGCCGCCCCGGGCCTGCCACTCGCTGGCGGTATAAAGATGTAATGCCAGCGCGTGAACCGGCCCGGAAAGCTCATCAGCCAACAGCGCATAGATCTGCTGATGGCGCTTCACCGGCATCATGCCGCTGAAAAGTTCGCTAACCAGCGTCACCTTGAAATGAGTTTCAGAATTAGCGGGCACGTTGTGCATGTGGCTTTCGTTCTCAACCTGCAGCACGTCAGGCGCTAATGCCGTTAACTTCTGCTCAATTTGTGTCTGCAGCGTCATGTCATTTCTCCTAGAGATCAGAAACCGTTCTATTGTACCCGCTTAGTGACCCGCCGACGATGCCCGACGGGCGTGTAACGCGCGGCGAGCCAGCGGCATACGTGCCACGCTTGCCAGTAATGCCAGCAGCGTCGTTGCGGCCCCTAGCCATAGCGTTACCTGAACCGGCCAACCCAGCGCCAGCGCAGCACCCACTATCGCCACGCCAAATGACTGGCCGACGGTACGCGTCGTGCTCATCACGCCAGACACGTTCGAACTGCGCTCTAATGGCAGGCTACCCATCATTTCGCGATTATTGGGCGGCTGGAATAGTCCAAACCCTATCCCACATAGCGCGGTGCGCCACAGGCTGCCCGCCACGCCGGTTGATTCATCCACTAATGCCAGCGCAATCAGGCCGACAATCAATAGCCCTAGCCCCGTACTCGATAGCACGCTGGGGTTAATCCGGTCCGCTAAACGCCCTGCAATCGGCCCCACCAACATGATGGCAAGCGGCCAAGGCGTGAATAGCCATGCGGTTTCCAGCGGCGTAAATCCCATCTGTTCTTGGTAGAAAAAAGACAGCGCTACAAACGTCAGCCCTTGACCAATAAACGCTAGTCCAGAGGCCGACACCGCTAGCGTAAAGCGCATCTCAGAAAAGACGCTAAGCGGCAGCAGTGGGTAAGGTGCACGGCGCTGACGAATAATAAATCCGCCGCAAGCAAGCACTGCCAGCAGCGCCCAGCCGCCGCTTTGCCAAACCGGCACGGCGTGGCCTACGGCATCCATGGCGATAAATAGGCTCGCCAGCATCACCATGGAAAGCAGCGCGCCGGCCACATCAAAACTGCCTTGGCGCGGCTTTTCGCGGGGCAACGCACGGTTTGCTAGCCATAGAGAACACATACCCAGCGGAACATTTAATGCAAACAGCCAAGGCCAGTCGGCGAAAGATAAAATCACTCCGCTCAGCGTAGGCCCGGCGGCGTAGCCACCCGCAACTACTAACGCGCTGAGGCCAAGCGCACTGCCGAGCAAGCGCGAGGGGAAAATCGCCCGATAGAGCGATGGGCCTATCGACAGTGTCGCCGCAGCGCCTAGCCCCTGGCAGGCACGAAAAACAAGCAGCGTTTCCAAATTACGCGACAGCGCCGCCCCTAACGAGGCTACAACAAAGATCCCTATCCCGAATAGATACAACCGGCGGCGAGTGACTAGCTCACTAATGCCCGCAAAGACGAGCAGAAAAGCGGCGCACACTACCTGAAAAAGATTGGTAATCCATACCGCACGCGAAGCGGGTACGTTTAAATCGGCGGCAATGGTCGGCAGTGCCAAGTTAATCATCGTGGTATCGACCACCGCCATTAAGGTGCCGGTGACCAGCGCCAGCACCGCCAGAGCGCGCTCAGGGCCTGGCAGGCCATCGTCTCCGGGGCGGGTTTCAAACAATCGCATAGCGCGGTTCCTAGAGAAGCGTTCCTTAGCGAAACGACTAAAACAACACAGTTTTTAGAAACAAAGAAACCGGCCTGAGCCGGTTTCAAAGTACGCCAATGCTAGGCTCTGCCTCAAACGTCGGCGAGTAAGGATTAGGCCTAGCGCAGCGCGTTTTAAAGCGCCGATACCGTTCGAATGCTACGCCTACTCACTATCTAACAGCAGCGCGTCATCTACTTCTGATATTTCAAGCGCGGTTTCGTCATCAAGATCAATCGCTAGATAACTGTGCTCGACGCGCACAAATTCTTGAAACAGCGCCCAATCGAGTTTATCCGGCCACTGGCCCTCATCCTCTTCCCACGCGCGCAGCTCCGTTTCGAGAATGTCCACGTAGCGGTCGCGCACAAACGTTTCCAGCGCTTCCGGCGTATCCATCTCAGGGATCAGGTAAATGGTACTTTCACGTTCGACGTCGTCCAAGGTCAGGTCGTCGTCTCCCATGGTGGGTTCCAGCGCGTTGATCCAGTCCACAAAGGGCTGGGTCGGCCTGACGCTCAGTGCGGAGCGGTTAAGCAGTTTCATGGGATTCTCCTCGCCGTCGAAACGTTGACCATTATGGGCGCTATAACGCGCCCTTACCAACTTTTCATCCGCTATAGGATGTGTTTAGTCCACTTCAGGGCGCATTGCTGGAAATAGCAGCACGTCACGAATGGAGGGACTGTCAGTAAATAGCATGACGAGACGGTCAATACCAATGCCCTCGCCTGCGGTAGGCGGCATGCCATACTCCAACGCGCGGATGTAATCGGCGTCGTAATACATTGCCTCCAAGTCACCTGCGTCTTTTTCCGCCGACTGGGCGCGGAAACGCTCGGCCTGGTCTTCGGCGTCGTTGAGCTCCGAAAATCCGTTGGCGATTTCTCGGCCGCCGACAAAGAACTCAAAACGATCGGTAACGAAAGGGTTAGCATCATTACGACGCGCCAGCGGGCTAACTTCAGCCGGGTACTCGGTAATAAACGTCGGCCGGTCGAGCTTGTGCTCAGCAACTTCCTCAAAGATTTCTGTTTGAACCTTACCCAGGCCCCAGCTCTCTTTGACTCTGATACCGAGCTGCTCTGCCGCCGCTCGCGCAGCCTCGAGTGAATCTAAATCGCTGTCTGCAATGCCGTCGCCGTGATCCAAAATCGCCTGACGCAGCGTCAAACGATCAAACGGCTGTCCGAAATCATAGCTAGTACCCTGATATTCAATCACCGCGCTGCCCAGCACCTCTTCGGCCGCCGTGCGCAGCATCGCTTCGGTCATATCGATCAGGTCGCGATAATCCGCGTACGCCCAGTAGAATTCCACCATGGTGAATTCTGGATTGTGCCGCGTCGACAGACCTTCATTGCGGAAATTGCGGTTAATCTCGAAGACTTTTTCAAAGCCGCCCACCACTAAGCGCTTGAGATAAAGCTCAGGCGCTATACGCAGATACATGTCGATATCCAACGCATTGTGGTGCGTGATGAAAGGACGCGCTGCGGCACCGCCTGGAATCGGCTGCAGCATGGGCGTTTCTACTTCCATAAAGCCGCGCGTTTCAAAGAAGCGACGCATGGAGCTGATCACCGCTGCACGGGTTTCAAACACCTTACGCGACTGCGGGTTCATAATCAGATCCACATAGCGTTGGCGGTAGCGGGCCTCCATATCAGTCAAGCCGTGAAACTTATCTGGCAGCGGACGCAGACTCTTCGTCAGGAGCTGGGCCTCTTTCATCATCACGTACAGATCGCCCTTACCGGACTTATGCACGGGTCCGCGGGCGGCCACGATGTCACCAATATCCCAGCTTTTAATATCGTCTAGCACATCAGCGGGCAGGCCTTTTTTATCCACATACAGCTGGATTTGCCCGGCCACGTCCTGAATAACAATAAACGGCCCGCGCTGACGCATGACGCGACCCGCCACCGAAGCATGATGATCAAGCGCCTCAAGGTCCGCCTTTTCTTTATCGCCCAGCTTATTTTGCAGCTCAATGGTTAAGCTATCGCGGCGAAAATCATTCGGAAACGCACTTTTACCCTGCTCGACGGCCAGTTCACGACGCGCGGCAAGCTTGGCCCGGCGCTCGGCGATCAGATGATTTTCCTGGTGTTCAGAGCCATGCTGCTCAGACGCGTCTTGGTTAGCCATGTGGCACCCTGTTGATAATCAAACCGTGAAAAAATTACAAACCCTGCTTGAGGCTAGCGACGATAAACTGATCAATGTCCCCATCGAGCACCTTATCGCAGTTGCTGGACTGCACGCTGGTACGCAAATCCTTGATGCGCTGATCGTCAAGCACGTAAGAGCGAATCTGGCTACCCCAGCCGATATCCGCTTTTGAATCCTCGGCTTCCTGCTTGGCCGCATTGCGCTTTTGCATTTCGTGTTCCCACAGCCGTGCTTTCAGCTGCTTCATAGCAAAGTCGCGGTTAGCGTGCTGGCTGCGCTGCCCTTGGCAGGCCACGACGATGCCGGTTGGCTCGTGTGTGATCCGTACCGCGGAATCGGTGGTGTTAACGTGCTGCCCGCCGGCGCCGCTAGAGCGATAGGTATCAACGCGCAGATCCGAGGGGTTAATCTCAACTTCGAAGCTGTCGTCAATTTCCGGCGATAAAAATACCGATGCAAAGGAAGTATGCCGACGGCCGCCTGAGTCGAACGGGCTTTTACGTACTAAGCGATGCACGCCGGTTTCTGTACGCAGCCAGCCAAACGCGTAGTCGCCCTGGATATGCACCGTTGCCGACTTAATACCGGCCACTTCGCCGGCCGAGATTTCGCTGATATCAGCTTTAAAGCCGTGGCTTTCCGCCCAGCGCAGGTACATGCGCAGCAAAATATTCGCCCAGTCCTGCGCTTCGGTGCCGCCAGAGCCCGATTGAATATCCAGGTAGGCGTTATTTTGATCCATATCACCGGAAAACATGCGCCGAAACTCAAGCTTTTCAAGCGCGGCCTGCAGGCTATCTAGCTCTTTGCGCACTTCATCAACCGTGCCTTCGTCGTCCTCCATTTCAGCCAGCTCTAGCAGGTCTAGGCTATCGCCTAGGCCCTGATCAAGATCATCAATGGTGGCCACAATGGCCTCAAGAGAGGCGCGCTCTTTGCCTAGTTTCTGCGCATAGGCCGGGTCGTTCCAGACATCGGGGTCTTCCAGTTCGCGGGTGACCTCTTCTAGCCGATCTTGCTTTTCGGCATAGTCAAAGATACCCCCTAAGAACGTCTGTCCGCTCAGACAGGTCCTTGATCTGGTTATGAATCGGGTTGGTTTCCAACATGGGATTGCCCTAGCGTGGTCTGCTCGGATCGTACACAGGTGTATCGATCAGAAAAGCACCTAGTGTAACGAAAGCCGACCCGCCCCGCATCCAATGGCCAACGTCAGGGCAATAAAAAACCCGGCGTGCGCCGGGTTTCGATCAGGCTTAGCCTTCTCTACGGCTTAAAAGCGATAGGTCAGCTGAGCGCCAAAGCCGTGAGCTTCATTTTTGTAGTCTGCCGAATAGTTCGCGCCACCGATGGCCGCGCCCCCCGTGGCAGCGCTGGCTAGCAGGTCATTACGCTCCTGCTCCACAAAAGTGCCGCGCTCGGTCAGGTAAGAGTATGCAAAGTCTAGCGTCATATCAGGCGTTGGGCTCCAACCTGCCCCCAGCGAGAAGATACGCCGATCATCCGACGGAATACGTACGCTGCGGTCTTCATCATTGGTCGGCGTAAAGTCGAGCGTCACCCCGGCACGCAGTGCCAAGGTAGGCGTTAGCTGATATTCACCGCCAGTGGCAAATGCCCATGCATTCGAATAATTTTGTGGCTCTTGAGTGATTTGGTCGCCCTGACTGCCTCTAACCAAAATTTCATCAAACTGGCTCCAGCGCACCCATGAAGCGCCAAACATCAGCTTAAGACGATCCGTCATCTGCTGCGTCAGCGAGAAGTTAACCGTTTCAGGAGTGGTTAGATCGAGGCTTGCCGAATCAGAACGCAACACGTTGCCCATAGGATCGGTCGCGCTAAAACTGCCTTCCAGGTTGTACTCTACTTTTGAGCGGTAAGTCAGACCCAGCGTCGTTTCAGCTACCGGGCGATAAATAACGCCTAAGTTATAACCCCACGCCTCATCGTCACCCTCAACGCGCGAATCGATATCTCCAGCGGCATCAAAGGCGGGACTTGAGGGCAACTGGCGGCGCAGCTCGCCTTCTACCCGGTTGTAAGTAACACCAGCGCCGATCGCCCATTGATCGTTGAAGCGGTAAGACACCGTCGGCTGAGCACTGACCACCGTCACTTCGGTGTAATTACCAAAGTAGCGGCCTTGGAAGTCATCTTCATACTCGGTTTTAGAGCCAAACGGCGCGTACACCCCAAACCCAAACGCTAGCTGATCAGTGACGGGCTGTGCATAGAAGGCAAAGGGAATGAACGTACCCGGCACCATATCGCCATCGTTACCGCCAGGCATACTGCCTAGAGGAATTTGATTGCCATTAGGCGCACCGCCGAGGGCAACGCCAGAGTCGATGTTACGGGTAGCCTCCACATTTGAAAGGTCCGTATTTACATTTAAATAGGTCCCACCCACGGTGATTTGGGCACGATCTAAAAATGACATGCCCGCCGGGTTGCCATAAACAATGGAGGCGTCATTGATGTTAGAACTGCGCCCGGCATGGCCGTAACCCTGCCCGCTTACGCTCTGTTCGTTGATTTGATACCCGCCCGCGTGGGCTTGGCTGGCAAAGGCGGCTGTGATGGCAGCAGCCAGAGTGAGCTTATTAAATTTATTGTTCATAACTTTATTGTTCATAGCGAGCCTCTCTTCCCGATGATCCGATGGATACAGACGATCCAACTTCATTATTTTTTACATGACTGTTTTCTCGCAACTGCGCTAAAGGTTCAAGAGTAAACGAGCGTTTTATTTCATTTTTTGCTTATACATTAGTCGTACGACCGTTTTAAATCAGTGTTTTAGTTATTTTCACTCATTCATTAAGTCTAGCTTGACCTATGTGTTACCCATAGGTTTTACACTGAAAGCATGATGCAATCCAACGATTCGCTTAAGTGAGGGAGACGGTTATGAAAGTGAATGAGCTTGCCAAACGCGGCGGCGTCACCGCAGAAACCGTGCGCCATTATACCCGCGAGCAGTTGCTGGCCCCGCAGCGACATCCGGATAACGGCTATCAGCTGTTTTCAGATACAGACTTAGAGCGGCTGCGCTTTATTCAGCGGGCGCGCAAGCTAGGTTTTAGCGTCGCTGAAATCCGCGACATACTTTCCCATGCGGATCAGGGCGACTCCCCCTGCCCGCTGGTACGTGATCTGCTCACCAGCCGCCTACCTCACATTCGCGCCCGCATTGCTGAGCTAGAGGCGCTGGCCGAGCGTATGGAGCATGCCCTCGTGAGCTGGCAAAACATGCCCGACGGCACGCCTGATGGACACAGCGTATGCCGCTTGATTGAAAGCTTTCCGGTGCCAACGCCTAGCCAGGAGACACCATGAGTAACTCGTTGAGCGTCACCCGCGATGCGGCCGGCAACACCCAGCACACGATGAAAAGGCAGCGTTTAGCGATCAGCGGCATGTCCTGTGCGGGCTGTGTAAAAAGTGTTCAGAAAGCACTTGAGCATACCGACGGCGTCGACACCGCCAGCGTGAATTTCGGCACCCACTCTGCTCAGGTAGTGGGCAGCGCGGACAGCCAAGTATTGATCGCCGCCGTTGAAGCGGCGGGCTATAGCGCCACGCCGATTGTGGACATGGCTGACGCCGAGCGTACTCGCGCAGAGCAAGATGCCAAGACCTATCAGCAGCGGCTACGCGGCAGCGCTGTCTCGCTAGCCTTAGCGATCCCTCTCATGCTTAGCATGTTCTTTTTTCACCCTCATCCAGTGGGCATGGGGCGTCTTTATTGGCTAGTCGTTGGCCTGCTTACGCTAGGCATCATGGCCTTTCCCGGGCGTCACTTCTTCGTCAATGCCTGGAAGAGCGTCAAACATCATCAGGCCAATATGGATACGCTGATTGCCATGGGCACCGGCACCGCCTGGCTTTACTCCATGGCAGTGGTGCTGCTCGCACCGTGGCTACCGGAGGTGGCTCAGGGTATCTATTTTGAAGCCTCTGCGATGGTGATCGGGCTGATTCTGCTCGGCAATGCCCTGGAACTTCGTGCGCGTGGTCGTACCAGCAATGCTTTAAAGCGCCTACTCGATCTGCAAAGCCGCACGGCGCGAATTATCCGCGACGGCCAGGAGCAGGAAGTTGAAATTCACGATGTGCGCACAGGCGATCACATTCGGGTGCGCCCCGGCGAACGCCTACCGGTGGATGGCCAGGTGACCGAAGGCCAAAGCCATATTGATGAGTCCATGCTTACTGGCGAGCCGGTACCGGTTGCCAAACACATTGGCGATGACGTCAGCGCTGGCACGGTGAATGGTCGTGGCGGGCTGGTGTATCAAGCAACGCGAGTAGGCGCCGACACTCGACTTGGGCAGATTACCGAACAGGTGGCGAGCGCCCAGAACTCGCGCCCACCGATTGGTGAACTCGCCGACCAGGTCTCCAGCGTATTTGTCCCGTCGGTCATGATCATGGCCATACTCACGGCGCTGGTCTGGTTCAATCTCGGGCCGGCACCGCTGGTCATTCATATGCTGGTCACAGCGACCACAGTGCTAATCATTGCCTGTCCCTGCGCGCTGGGACTAGCAACGCCTATCTCGACCATGATCGGCGTTGGCAAAGCGGCAGAGTACGGAGTACTGGTGCGCAACGGCGAAGCGCTGCAAACCGCCAGCAAGTTAACCACCTTGGTCGTCGATAAAACCGGCACATTAACCCAAGGCAAGCCCAGCGTTACTGATGCGCAGATGTTTGACACCGAGCAACCCGCCGCATTGGGATGGGTGTTCGCGCTGGAGCAAGGCTCCGAACATCCGCTGGCAACGGCGTTGATGCATTACGCCGAAGAACATAACGCTCCAACCGCTGAGATTGAGCATTTCGATAGCGTGACCGGGGGGGGCGTGAAGGCGCAAACCGCCGACGGCAAAGCACTGTTGCTGGGCAATGCTCGCCTACTGACGGAAGCGGGGGTGGATCTCAATGCGGGTGAGGACCAAGCCCGCGCTCTGGAAGCGCAGGCGCGCACGCTGGTGTACTTAGCGGTAGATGGCAAACTGGCCGCCCTGTTTGGTATTAGCGATCCTCTGCGCCGCGACACCGTGGCCGCCATCAAACGTCTACAAAAAGACGGTTTGACCATTGTTATGCTCACTGGTGATAACGAGCACACCGCCAAGGCAATTGCTCAGGAAGTGGGTATTGACGAGTATCGTGCGGGTCTATTGCCTGAAGACAAGCACGCCGAGATTGAGCGGCGTCAAAAGGCGGGCGAGATCGTTGGCATGGTGGGCGATGGAATCAATGACGCCCCCGCGCTGGCACGGGCGAATGTCGGCTTTGCGATTGGCCAAGGCACCGATGTGGCGATTGAAAGCGCCGGTATCACGCTAATGCGCGACTCGCTACACGGCGTGGCGTCCGCCATTGAGATAAGCCGGGCAACGCTGCGTAATATCAAACAAAACCTGGTGGGCGCGTTTGGCTATAACCTGCTGTGTATTCCCATCGCCGCCGGGGTGCTCTACCCGCTCACCGGCACGTTGCTCTCGCCCATGATCGCCGGAGCAGCGATGTCGCTCTCTTCCATCACCGTGGTGAGTAACGCCAACCGTCTACGGTTATGGAAATCAAACAACCCGGAGATTGCCTCATGAGTATATTGGTTAACCTCGTAGGGCTGGGTGTCATCGCGCTGATTGTGTGGTGGTTCTGGCTCAGCTGACGCCGACATAGCGCCCTGGCTTATGATTCAGGGCGATAATTAGGTTGAGTGTTAGCGCCCCCAGCACCGAGTAGCCCACGCGATCTAACGGTAGCAGTGTCAATGCAATCAGCAAGATGAGGCCATCAATCGTCAGTTGTACATAGCCTGCGCGCAGGCCGTGTTTATCCTGCAGATAAAGCGCCAAAATATTAATACCGCCAAGGCTGGTGCGGTGGCGAAACAGCATCAGCATACCAATGCCCATCAGCGCCCCGCCCATTAACGCAGCGTAGAGCGAAGGCACGTTGGCAAACTGCACCCAGCCTTGGGTGAGTTCCGAAAACAGCGAGACCAGACCGATCGCAGCAAAGGTACGCAGCGTGAAACTCCAGCCCATACGCTTAACGGCCAAATAATAAAACGGCAGGTTAATGGCAAAAAAGTACACCCCAAAGCCCCAGCCGGTGACGCTACTGGTCATATAACTCAGCAGTAGTGCCAGGCCCGCGGTGCTGCCCGTGAGAAGCACCGCATGGGTGTAGAAGGTAACGCCCAGCGCAACAAAAAACGTGCCCAGCAGCATCGCCATGAGATCTTCATAAGGGCGATGCTGGTCTTTGGGTAAATCTTCCACGCGCATAAGGGGCGACCTTACTGGGAGGTTGTTGGGGGTTTACGAGTTTGTTGGACGGTTTAAATAGCGCTGGCGTGTTCGACCATCAATTGAAGTGATTCGCGGCCGCGCCAGCGGTTACGATTAAGCTTATAGGCGCAGTGCAGCGTATCCCCCACGCTGAAACCAGGCAGCTCACCGGGCGTTAAAGCACGAAACCAGATGGCTTTGCAGGTTACCGGACCGGTGGAAAGCTCCAGCATTAGGTGTGAGCCTTCGGCCCCCACCGGGCGCAGCGCCTCAACAATAAAGTGCCCTTCAAACAGCGGCGGATCAAATTCACGCCCGTAGGGGCCGAGGGTTTCGATCTCCGTTAACGTCGTCAACGAAAGCTGTGCGGTGGAGAGCTCGCCATCTGTCCATAGCCGCGGGTAGAGCGTTCGCCCCTCTAACTGCTCGCCCACCGCTTGCAGGAAAGCGGCTTTAAAGGCCTCAAGCTGATCCCGTGGCACGCCCACGCCTGCCGCGCCACTATGGCCACCAAAGCGTGGCAGCGCCTGGGGAGCGAGTTCAAAGGTGCGCTGTAGCGCATCGCGCAGATGCAGCCCGTCAATCGAGCGACCAGAGCCAGTGAGCATACCGGGTGCCGCCGCCTGGGTAAGCACCAACGCAGGGCGTCCATAGGCCTGCACCAAACGAGAAGCAACGATTCCCTGCACGCCGGGGTGGCCATCTTCCAGCAGTACCACCACGGCAGGCTCATCGGCATTCAAAGCCGCTGTGGCGAGCGCGCGCGCTTCGGCGGCCATATCGGCCTCAATCGCTTTGCGGGACTGGTTATCCTGGTCCAGCACGTCAAGCTGGCGATTGGCGTCCCCATCGTTCTCGGCGAGCATAAAGTGCAGCGCCGCGTAGGGGTCGTCCAGCCGCGAGCGGGCATTGATGCGCGGCCCCATTTGAAACGCTAACGTCTCGGCATTAAACGGCACGCTGTCGGCGCCTAAACGCGTCGCCATCGCCCGCCAGCAGGCCGCATCCATGCGATTGATCAGTTTTAACCCTTGATTGACCACCGCACGGTTCGCTGGGCTCCCGCCCAATGACACACAATCCGCTACCGTGCCCAACGCGACGTAAGAGAGCCAGGGCGACAGTTTGGGCGTGGATTCTGACAGCGCGCCCCATTCGATCAATACGCCGCGTGCAAGCGACATCAGCAGCCATGCCACCATACACCCGGCAATCGTTTTATCAGGGTAGTCACAGTCATTGCGGGTCGGGTTCACACAGGCATAGGCCGACGAGGGCGGGCCTTCCACCGGCAACGCGTGGTGGTCGCTGACCACTACGTCGATACCCGCTGCTTTAAGGCGTGCAATACGCGGCTCATCGGAGCTACCGCAGTCGGCTGTGATCACCAACGTTGGAAAAGGCTTAAGTGCGAGCGTGCGCTCCACCAGCGGCAGGCTAATGCCGTAGCCGTCGTTAATACGATGGCCAATCAAGCTGTGCAGCTTGCCTTCCGGCACGCCGAAAAGCTCCACTAACGTGCGCCTAATCACCACGTGCGAGGTGATTCCATCGACATCGTAATCGGTAAGAATGCCAATGGCCTCGCCTTCGGCGACCGCCTGGGCGATGCGTTCGGCGGCGCGGCGGCCGTCGACAAGCTTCTCAGGGTGGGCCAAATAGCGCAGGCTGGGCGCGATTAACGGCGCAAGCTCACCGCCATACCCAGGCAAGCGTGAGGCTAGCAAGCGCGCCTGCAGCTCACTTAGGCCCTCTGCCTGTGCGCGAGCGTAGAGCGCCTCGTCCAGTGGACGAGGCTCCAAACGCGGCCTGGTTGTACTAGGGAGCAGCGTGTCGTTAGACAACTCATTAACGGCGTTCATTAACGGTTCAACGACGATGTTCAGCGACATACTGCTGAACGGCGGCAAGCTCGGCGGGCAGCACGGTGTAACGCTCTTCGCGCTCAAGCAAATCGTCCATGTGCGGCGGCAGCGGCACGCCGAGGAAGCCCGCTTTCACCACGGCTTCGGCAAATTTGGCCGGGTGTGCAGTCGCCAGAGTAATCATCGGCGTTGATTGGTCTGCACGGGCACGCTCAGCGGCCCAATAGCCGGTAGCGGTATGTGGATCAAGCATTTCGCCCGTACGCTTATGGGCGTCGCGGATCGCCTCCAGAATGGTGGTATCGTCCACGCTGTAGCTGGCAAACTTTTCACGCAGCTTGGCCAGTGGCGCATTCGCCAAGGCGGTAGGCTCCTGCTGGAAACATTCAAGCAGCGCCGCCACGGCCAGGCCGTCGCGGTCATAGGCGTCAAACAGCAGGCGCTCAAAGTTAGACGACACCACGATGTCCATGGAAGGCGCTAGCGTCGCCGCCAGCTCTTTTTTGGAGAAGTCGTTGGCCGCTAAGGTGCGATGCAGAATATCGTTGGCATTGGTGGCAATGATGAACTGCTTCACCGGCAGCCCCATTTTGTAGGCCATGTAGCCTGCAAACACGTTGCCGAAGTTAGCCGACGGTACGCAGAAACTCACCTCACGATGCGGCGCGCCTAGCGCAACGCCCGACGCAATGTAGTAAACGATCTGCGCCATGATGCGCGCCCAGTTGATCGAATTCACCGCGACTAAGCGGGTCCCGTTCAAGAAGGTTTGATCAGCGAAGCTCGCTTTGACCATCGCCTGGGCATCATCAAAATTGCCCTCAATGGCAATATTGAAGACGTTATTAGCCAGCACCGAGGTCATTTGGCGACGCTGCACTTCTGACACGCGGTTGTGCGGATGCAGGATGAAAATATCCAGGTTGTCGCAGTGGCGGCAACCTTCAATCGCCGCCGATCCGGTATCGCCAGATGTGGCTCCCATGATCACCGCGCGCTCGCCGCGCTTTTTCAGGAAGTGATCCAGCAGTCGGCCCAGCAGCTGCAGCGCTACGTCTTTAAACGCCAGCGTTGGGCCATGGAACTGCTCAAGCAAAAAGTGGTTGGCATCAAGCTGCTTGAGTGGCACAACCGCATCGTGATTAAACGTTGCGTAGGCTTCGATGACAATGGTGCGGAAAGTCTCGTCGTCGATCTCACCGTTCACAAACGGCTTCATCACCCGGAAGGCGATCTCGGCATAGGAGAGCCCGGCCATATCGGCAAGTGCTTCACGGGAAAACTCAGGCAGCGTTTCTGGTACGTACAACCCGCCATCGCTGGCCATACCGGTGAGCACTACTTCTTCAAACGAGAGCGCGGGCGCCTGCCCACGCGTGCTGATATAGCGCATTTTGGCTTACTCCCCTTCGTCCAGGCTTTCGACACGAATACGTGTTAGCGGCCCGGCGATATCGGCCATCGATTCGATTTCGCGAATGGCTTCGTTCATCTGCTTCTCTTTGGTGCGGTGCGTCAGCAGAATGATCGGCACCAGTTCGCCTTCGGTGGCTTCTTGTTGGATCAGCGCCTCAATTGAGATGCCCTGCTCAGCCAGAATGGTCGCTACGCGTGCCAATACGCCGGGGCGGTCTACCGCCAGCAGGCGTAGATAATACGCCGTGGTGATATCTTCCATCGGCATGATGGGCAACTGGCTGACATCGTCACCAATACCGCTGAATGCCAGATAAGGCACGCGATAGTGGTGATCCGTAGAGATATCCCGGGCCACGTCAAGCAAGTCAGCGACCACGGCAGAGGCTGTTGGCTCAGCGCCAGCACCGGCACCGTAGTAAAGCGTTGGACCCACCGCGTCGCCCATCACGGCAATGGCATTTTTGACGCCGTGCACATTAGCCAGCAGGCGTTCTTTGGGGATCAGCGTGGGGTGAACACGCAGTTCAAGCCCCTGGTCGGTACGTTTGGAGATCCCCAAGTGCTTGATGACATAGCCTAGATTATCGGCTTGCTCAATATCTTCAGAGGTGATCCGGGAAATGCCTTCGGTGAAAGCGCGCTCAAACTGCAGCGGCACGCCATAAGCGATAGAAGCCAAAATAGTCAGCTTATGCGCGGCGTCGATGCCTTCCACATCGAAGGTCGGATCGGATTCCGCATAGCCCAACGCCTGGGCCTCAGCGAGCACATCCTCAAAGGCACGACCTTCATCGCGCATATGAGTAAGTATATAGTTGCCGGTGCCGTTGATGATGCCGGCTACCCATTCGATGCGGTTGGCACCTAAGCCTTCGCGCAGCGATTTAATCACGGGAATGCCGCCGGCAACGGCGGCTTCAAATGCCACAATCACGCCCTTTTCATGGGCGGCTTTAAAAATTTCATTACCGTGCACGGCAATCAGCGCTTTATTGGCCGTGACCACGTGTTTGCCATTGGCAATGGCGGTCAGCACGAGCTCGCGAGCCATATCGTAGCCGCCAATCAGCTCGACCAGGACATCCACATTGGGGTTAGTGGCAACTTCAAACACATCAGAGGTGGCATTGATGCCGGTAATATCGCAGTCAGGGTGAATACTGCGGTGAGCGACCTGTTCAATCACAATAGGACGGCCAGCACGACGCGCAATATCATCGGCATTGCGGGTCAATACGTTAAAGGTGCCGCCACCGACAGTGCCTAAACCACAAATACCTACTCTTACCGGTTTCAAAATACTTCCCCTTTCATAGTTCGCACCCGTCTCTGCCGGGTCTTAAATTTGGAGTCTCAGCATTCGTTGCTGTCGGTGACGTTATTCGTCGTCTAAGCCTAACATGGCGGTGAGCCGCTCGGGGGGCACAAATCCAGGCACTAGCTGGCCATCAGGTAAAATAATGGCGGGCGTACCCTGCACACCCAATGCTTTGCCCAGATCATACTGTCCGGCGACGGGATTGTCGCAGCTTGCTGAGCTAGCAATACTCTGACCTTCTTTGGCCTGGGTCATCGCTTCGCTGCGGTTATCCGAACACCACACCTGCTGCAGGGTGGTGGCAGCGGCGCTGTTCATACCGGCGCGAGGAAAGGCCATGTAGTGAACCGCGATACCGCGTTCATTGAACTCGGGAATAGTGTCGTGCAAACGCGCGCAGTAAGGACAGGTCGGGTCAGTAAACACCACGATGGTCGCCTTAGGCTCTGCGGCACCGCGGAATATGACTCGCTCGCTTTCCGGCACGGCCGCCAACGCATCGGCGCGCTCTTGGTTTTGCGCCTGTTCCGTTAAGTTGATCAGCCCGCTGGGCGCATTTTCATACAGGTCGCCAAGCAAAAAGTAACTACCATCAGCGTTTGAGTAGAAAGATTCGCCACTTTCCAGCTGCACATGATAGATACCATCCATGGGCGTTTCAGTAACCGCCTCAACAGGCATCGATTGACCATTAACGCTCAGTGAGCCGGCTAAACGGTCTGCCACGTCATCGGCCTGAGCAGCCAAAGGCAATAGGCTACCTGCTATCAGCAGCGTCATCATTGAGAAAGGAGACAGTAAAGGCAGTGCTAAAAAATGGCGTTGACGCATCATCAATTCAACCTCGTGGGTGATGTTCTGCATGTAAGCTTTCCAAGCGCGCTTGGGCTACATGGGTATAAATTTGGGTCGTCGACAAGTCGCTATGACCCAGCAACAGCTGTACGACTCTCAAATTGGCCCCATGATTCAATAAATGGGTCGCAAATGCGTGACGTAGCGTATGCGGTGATAGTGGCCGGGTAATCCCAGCCGTTATCGCATGAACTTTAATACGGTGCCAAAACGTTTGCCGGGTCATGGCTTTGTCGGCGCGCCCTGGAAACAGCGCCGGGCGCGTCGGGTCGCTCATTAACGCAAGCCTAGCGGTCTGCATGTAGTGAGCTATCCAATCGGCGGCCTCTTCGCCCATGGGCACTAGGCGGTCTTTATCGCCCTTACCACGCACCCGCACCACCCCTTGGCGAAGATTGACCGCGTCACCGGTGAGTCCTACCAGCTCAGAAACTCGCAGGCCACAGGCGTAAAGCAGCTCAAGCATGGCGCGGTCGCGAACTCCTAGCGGCGTATTCGTATCGGGCGCCATCAGCAGTCGCTCTACCTCGTCCTCATCCAGCGTGTTAGGCAATCCGGGGATCACACGCGGCAGCTTGATATCCGTTAGAGGATCGCTCGCCACCTGATTATTTAGGCGACCCCAGCGGTAAAAGCTGCGCAGGGTCGACAGTAGCCGGGCGGTGCTGCGTAGCTGGTAACCTTGTTCACGGCGGCTAGCTAGCCATTCTCTAAGCCGCTCAGGCGGCGGCGCCAACAGCGCCTCCCCGTGCGTGTCCAAATGATTTTGCCACGCGGTTAAATCACGTCGATAGGCCGCTAAGGTATGGTCGCTAGCCCCTTGTTCTAGCCACAGGGCATCCAAAAAAGCATCAATAACGCTCATACGTGAGCCTTCTCCTGGCGCCTGCTTAGCGTGGCTACGCTAAAGCACCTGCTCTATAAACAAAACCCCGCCCCGCAAAGCGGTGACGGGGTTTTGGTATCCAGGCGCAACGCATGTCCGAAAACTGCGTGCGCCTGTGGAACAGTGGCGATTAAGCCAACTTTTCCTTGATACGTGCTGAACGACCGCTGCGCTCGCGCAGGTAGTACAGTTTGGCTTGACGCACGTCGCCGCGACGTTTGACTTCAAGCGAGTCAACTAACGGGCTGTAGGTCTGGAAAGTACGCTCAACGCCAACACCGTGAGAAATTTTACGCACGGTGAATGCGGAGTTCAGGCCACGGTTACGTTTACCGATGACCACACCTTCAAATGCCTGAAGACGCTCGCGAGTACCTTCTTTTACTTTTACCTGAACGACAATAGTATCGCCGGGGGCAAAGGGAGGAATTTCTTTGCCCATTTGCTCAGATTCGATCGCCTGGATCACTTTGCATTTACTGCTCATCATCATACTCCTGAATAACGTAATGGCTTGACCGCTCAATCATGGGAGGCGGAAGCCGTGATCCCGGCGCTCGAAACAAGCTGCGCGGGAGTCGTTATGGGTGACACAGGTACGCAGGCTTGCTGCCTTGTGCGCCCTGCACCGCCGCCCTGGCCTACTGAGTGGACAGTGCGTGTTCCTCGATAAACTCATTCAACAGCTTGCGCTGTTCGGCATCTAACGGCCGTCCTTCTAACATATCCGGACGACGCTGCCATGTCCGGCCTAGCGACTGCTTTAACCGCCAGCGCTTGATGGCTGCATGATTACCGCTTAACAGCACATCGGGCACCTGGCGCCCGTCAATAACTTCTGGACGGGTGTAGTGCGGGCAGTCTAACAGACCGTCATTAAACGAGTCTTCGACAGCGGAATCCTGATGGCCCAGCACGCCGGGAATCAGCCTTGCCGCCGCATCAATCAGCACCATCGCTGGCAGCTCACCGCCGCTCAGCACATAGTCACCAATTGACCATTCTTCATCGATGTCACCTTCTACCACGCGTTCGTCAATGCCTTCATAGCGCCCGGCCACAACTACTAGTGGTCCGGCACAAGCTAGTGCTTGAACGCCCTGCTGATCTAGCTTACGCCCTTGAGGCGACAGGTAAATCACCGTCGGCACTTGGCCGGTGGCTTGCTGTGCCCGCTCACGGGCTGCAAAAATCGCTGCGCGCAAGGTATCGACTTTCATCAACATCCCAGGACCACCGCCATAGGGGCGGTCATCAACGCTGCGGTGACGGTCAGTGGCATAATCCCGCGGATTCCAAAATTCTAGTGCGATACGCTGCTTATCTACCGCTCTGCCGACCACGCCTTGCTGCGTTAGCGCATCAAACATCTCGGGAAACAACGACACTACACCAATCCACATCGCAGGCGTTGCTAGGTTTTCACCAGCGACCGGCTCACTTGAGTCGGACGGCACATCATTGTTCAGCTTACTCAGCTTACTCAAAACTCAGGATCCCAATTGACGACCATGCGGTCCTCGTCGGGACTGATTTTGACAATGACATCGTCTGGTAAAAACGGCAGCAGCCGCTCACGCATGTCGATCGCATCCGGATCACCGCGAACCACCATGACATCGTTGGCGCCGGTTTCAAACAGGTAGCTTACCCGCC
>NZ_JBQDLQ010000060.1:0-21007 GCF_052095695.1 Halomonas sp. | reverse complement strand
TGGCTCGCCAGCGTAGCCGGCAATTAGTCGTTGCGCTTCCACGGGCAGCCTCAGCCGATACCGATCAGTCAGTTGAACAATGCTTCCCATTAGGCCAACAGGTCACCATAAGCCTGCCGCGAACCTCTGTTACGCTGCTGGCTTTTTTTGTATATGCGCTCCCCTTGATGGCGGCGCTGTTGCTAGCAGGCTTAGTCCCATTAATCAGCACCGCCCAATGGCTTGCGCCACTGGTGTTTTTTTCGGCCCTGGTCGTGGGTGCTGTTAGTATGAAAGTATTATTACGTGAGCGGAGTGAACACTTTCGTCCGCGCTTGGTCAGTTAATTCTCCCGCACCTCGCTACGAGTTGCACGGCCTTTGATGATTATTACGTTCAGTAGGAGCTCTTGCATGAAGCGCTTGATTCTCCCTTCCACGCTCTGGGTATGCATGGTGGCATTGCTAACGGTTGGGCAGACTGCTAATGCCCAGAGTCTGCCGGATTTCACCGAGCTCGTTGAAGCCGCCGCGCCAGGTGTGGTGAATATTTCGACAAGCCGAACGATCCAGCGCAGCAGTTCGCCTGGATATGAAGGGTTTGGTGGCCAGGACATCCCGGAAATTTTCCGACATTTTTTTGGAGAGAGCTTTGGCGGTAACCAGCCATCGCCCCCAAATGGCGGGCAGGGGCGTAGCGAAGAGCGCCAGTCGTTAGGCTCGGGGTTTGTCATTAGTGATGACGGCTATGTCATGACAAATGCTCATGTGGTTCAGGATGCTGATGAAATCTTGGTGCGCCTGAACGACCGCCGTGAGTTGAGTGCCGAGCTGATTGGCTCTGACCCACAAACTGACGTGGCGTTATTGAAGATTGATGCAGCTGATCTACCGACACTGACCCTAGGTAACTCCGACGAACTGAAGGTGGGCGAGTGGGTTGCCGCCATCGGCTCGCCTTTTGGCTTTGATCACTCAGTGACGGCAGGTATCGTGAGTGCGATTAATCGCACCTTGCCACGCGATGCATATGTGCCCTTTATTCAGACGGATGTCGCTATCAATCCCGGCAATTCGGGCGGGCCACTGTTTAACTTAAGCGGTGAAGTGGTTGGTATTAACTCGCAAATTTTTACCCGCAGCGGTGGCTTTATGGGTGTCTCGTTTGCGATTCCCATCAACGTGGCGATGGATGTGGTCGATCAACTGCGTGAAAGTGGCCGGGTAGATCGGGGCTGGCTGGGTGTAATGATTCAGCCTGTCTCCCGCGATTTAGCAGAATCTTTCGGCATGGAAAACGCTATTGGCGCCTTGATTGCCGATCTCGATCCTGAAGGTCCTGCTGCGCAGGGTGGTTTACAAGCGGGCGATGTGATTATTGAGGTCAATGGCGAAGAGGTCGAACGCTCCAGCTCATTGCCGCGCCTGATTGGCCGTGGAGAGCCTGGTTCAGAGGTGGCGTTAACCTTGATTCGCGACGGTGAAGAAATTTCTCAGTCCGTCGAGCTGGGTAACTGGCCAGATGCTGAAGGGCAGGCGAGCCAGGCCGGTAGTAATAATCAGGTACGTCTTGGGGTAACGGTGGCAGAGGTTGATGAAGAGACACGCGAGCAGCTAAGTATTCCAGGCGGTGTAGAGGTTCGCCAGGTTGAGCTTGACAGCGTCGCTGCTGATGCCGGCATTCGCCCCGGCGATGTGCTGGTGAGTGTTGATCATCGCAGCGTATCCTCGTCGGACGAGCTGATGAAGATTGTCGAAGGATTGCCCTCTGATCGCGCCATTCCAATACGTCTATTCCGCGAAGGCCGCTCGTTGTTCGTCGCGTTACGTCTGGAATAAACACCTTTTTTGCACACCTAGTCCGGCGGTTCTCGCCGGACTGCTGTTCCTATCCTGCGCATATCGCTACAATAGCGATTATCTTTTTGTCGAAAATAGCCTTTATGAAAAAAATGGCAGCTGTTTTCGAGCTTTGAATTCTCGAAGCGGGCTGTAATCTAGGCCGCTTGCGTACCACTAAGGCAGAACAGATTCGATGTCCCAAGACGTTCCCAACGGAAAACTTAAGCACATACGTAATTTCTCCATTATCGCACACATTGATCATGGTAAATCGACGCTCTCTGACCGTCTTATTCAGACCTGCGACGGCTTAACCGCACGAGAGCTTAAAGAGCAAGTGCTTGACTCCATGGACATCGAGCGCGAGCGCGGTATTACTATCAAAGCGCAGTCGGTCACGCTGGATTACACCGCGAGCGATGGGCAAGTTTACCAGCTGAACTTTATCGATACGCCGGGCCACGTCGATTTCTCCTACGAAGTATCCCGTTCGCTTTATGCCTGCGAAGGCGCGCTATTAGTTGTTGATGCCGCACAGGGCGTGGAGGCTCAGTCGGTGGCTAACTGCTATACCGCCATTGAACAAGGACTAGAAGTACTGCCGGTGCTGAATAAGATCGATCTGCCTCAGGCTGATCCGGATCGAGTAGCGCAAGAGATTGAAGAAATTATCGGTCTGGACGCGACCGATGCTTGCCAGGTATCTGCCAAAAGCGGTATTGGTATTGATGCACTTTTAGAGCGTCTGGTACGTGATGTTCCGCCCCCCAAAGGCGATCCGGATGCGCCTCTGCAAGCGCTGATTATCGACTCCTGGTTTGATAACTATCTAGGTGTTGTATCGCTGGTGCGGCTATTTGATGGCACGCTGCGCAAAGGCGATAAGCTTCGCATCAAATCGACAGGCCGCGACTGGAATGCCACGGAAGTGGGTGTTTTTACGCCCCTGCGTAAGCAGACCGATATTCTGCGTGCCGGTGAAGTCGGCTTTGTTGTGGCCGGTATCAAAGAGATTCACGGCGCGCCTGTGGGCGATACCATTACCCACACTAAAACACCCGATGTAGAACGGTTGCCCGGTTTTCAGAAAGTTAAGCCGCAGGTTTACGCCGGCATGTTCCCGGTGAGTGCGGATGATTACGAAGATTTTCGTGACGCCCTTGAGAAGCTGGCACTTAACGATGCCTCGCTTGCCTATGTGCCTGAAAACTCCGATGCATTGGGTTTTGGTTTCCGGGTGGGATTTCTTGGCACGCTGCACATGGAAATCGTTCAGGAGCGCCTTGAGCGTGAGTATGATATTGATCTGCTCACTACCGCGCCGACCGTTGTCTATGAACTGGCGATGAAAAATGGCGACCTTAATTACGTCTCCAACCCCTCTAAATTGCCAGACATGGCCGATGTTGATGAAATGCGCGAACCGGTAGTGCGCGCTAATATTTTGGTTCCTCAGGAGTATGTTGGCAACGTCATTACGGAATGCGAACAGCGCCGTGGTACTCAGCTAGACATGCAGTTTCTGGGTAATCAGATTCAGCTGGCCTACGAATTGCCCATGTCGGAAGTGGTCATGGACTTCTTTGACCGTCTGAAATCGATCTCCAAAGGCTATGCATCGCTTGAATATAACTTCGAGCGCTTTGAGATGGCTAAGCTGGTGCGCCTTGATGTGCTTATTAATGGCGATAAAGTAGACGCGCTAGCGGTCATTATCCACCGCGATCACGCCCATCATCGCGGTCGTTTGCTGGTGGAGAAGATGAAAGAACTGATCCCACGGCAGATGTTTGACGTAGCTATTCAGGCCGCTATCGGTGGCCAGGTCGTGGCACGTTCAACGGTAAAAGCGCTGCGAAAAAACGTAACGGCTAAATGTTATGGCGGCGATGTTAGCCGTAAGAAGAAGCTGCTCGAGAAACAGAAAGCGGGTAAGAAACGCATGAAACAAGTAGGGCGTGTGGAAATCCCTCAGGATGCCTTCCTTGCTGTGCTCAAGGTTAACGACTAGGAAAGAATACCACTTATGGATTTTTCATTACTTCTGGTACTCGCCGTTGCGCTTTCGGGCGTTATTTACCTGCTCGACGTGGTGCTGTTAAGGCCTAAACGTCGCCAGCGTGTTGCGACAGCTGATGCCAATACCCAGGAAGGGTTAGACGAGCCCACCCGTGAAAAGCTGCTGAAAGAACCGTGGCCGGTCGATTACGCCCGTTCGTTTTTTCCGGTGCTGTTGATCGTGCTCGTAGTGCGCAGCTTTATTGTTGAGCCGTTCCAGATCCCCTCGGGTTCAATGCGGCCTACGCTCGAAGTGGGCGACTTTATCCTGGTCAATAAGTTTGCCTACGGCCTGCGGTTGCCGGTGGTGAATACCCGTTTTATCGATGTTGATGACCCTGAGCGTGGCGATGTGATGGTATTTCGCTTCCCTGACGAGCCCTCGGTGAATTTCATCAAGCGCGTGGTGGGGTTGCCGGGAGATCGCATTCGTTATGAGGGCAAGCAGCTTTACATCAACGATGAGCCGATTGCTAAAGAGCTGGCTGAAGAGGGGCCTGAGGCCTCTCCTGAACAGCTACTGTTAGCAGAAACACTAGGCGGCGCTGACCACTTTGTTTATAACAACCCGCGCGACCCTGGCCCGCAAATGCGTGAAGTGGAAGTGCCGGCAGGGCATTATTTCATGATGGGTGACAATCGTGACCATTCCAACGACAGCCGCTATTGGGGCTTTGTGCCGGAAGAAAATATTGTCGGTCGTGCCTTTGCGGTATGGATGCACTGGGACGGCGGGTTGCCGAGTTTTACCAGTGTGCGGCGCATTGAATGAAGGTTTTGCTTACGTTGAGTTTAGTCAGTTATGCCACTTTAGTTAACGTCAATGACGTAGGAGAGCTGTGAGTAATTCCTTGAACGCTTTTTGCCGACGAATCGGCCATACCTTTGGCGATGATATGCTATTGGAGTTGGCCTTGACCCACCGCAGCTTCGGTGGTCGTAACAATGAGCGCCTGGAGTTCCTAGGTGACTCTATTGTCAATTTTGTGATTGCCGAAGCGCTGTTTCAGCTCTTCCCACAGGCGCGTGAAGGCCAGCTTTCACGCCTGCGCGCGCGATTAGTGAAAGGCCAAACGTTGGCCGAGCTTGCGCGTGAAATGGAGTTTGGCGAATGTTTACGGCTAGGGTCTGGCGAAATGAAAAGCGGCGGACATCGGCGCGAATCAATTTTGGCAGACGCGGTTGAAGCCATCATTGGCGCCATCTATCTGGATGCCGGCATGGACGTTGTGCGTGATCGCGTATTGGATTGGTATGCAGAGCGGCTTGGCAATATCTCGCTACAAGATACCCAAAAGGATCCAAAGACCCGGTTGCAGGAATTTCTTCAGTCGCGCCAAGCAGCATTGCCGCGCTATGAAGTTGTCTGCGTCAAGGGTGAGGCGCATGCCCAGACCTTTACCGTGGAATGCTACATTGACCTGTTGACTGAGCATACCACCGGTAAAGGCCCTAGCCGCCGCCATGCTGAACAACAAGCGGCAGAAGAAGCGCTTTCGTATCTTGAAAAAAGTCCTGGAGACAAATCATGAGCCAATCCTGTGGATTCGTTGCCATTGTCGGTCGACCCAACGTGGGCAAGTCCACCCTCATGAACCGTATTCTAGGGCAGAAGGTGTCGATTACATCACGTCGCCCGCAAACCACGCGGCATCAGGTGATGGGCATTAAAACGGTTGAAGAGACGCAGTTTGTCTATGTCGATACCCCGGGCATGCATATTATGTCCAAAGATCGTAATAAGGCGATTAACCGCTTTATGAACCAAGCGGCGACTCAGGCATTGCGCGACGTTGATTGCGTGGTGTTCATTATTGACCGCACCCGCTGGACAGAAGAAGACCAGGCCGTTCTTAAGCGCTTGGAACATGTAAAAGCGCCGGTGATTCTTGCCGTTAACAAAGTTGATCGGCTGAGTGAAAAAGGCGACCTGTTGCCGTGGTTAGCAGAGGTCGGTGCGCGTCGCGATTTCGCCGCGGTGGTGCCTATTTCCGCCAAGCACGGCACCCAGGTAGACACGCTAGAAGACGAGGTGGCTAAATACCTTCCTGAAAGCGTTCACTTTTTCCCCGAAGATCAGATTACCGACAAAAGCATGCGCTTTATGGCGGCTGAGATGGTGCGTGAAAAAGTCATGCGCCAACTGGGCGATGAACTGCCTTATCAGATGACCGTTGAAATTGAAGAGTTTCGCGAAACAGAGCGGGTGACACATATCAGTGCGTTGATTCTGGTCGAGCGCCAAGGTCAGAAAGTCATACTGATTGGTGAAAACGGCGATCGGATCAAGAGCATTGGCCGTGAGGCGCGTCTGGATATGGAGCGCGCGCTAGGCACAAAAGTAATGCTCAACCTATGGGTTAAAGTAAAACGCGGCTGGTCAGACGATGAACGCGCGTTGAAAAGCCTGGGTTACGACCTAGATTGAGTCTAGCGATGCCGCCGGAGCCGGCTTTTCTGCTGCACCGGCGGCCCTACCGTGAAACCAGCGCGTTAGTAGATCTACTAACGCTCAACCACGGTAGGGTGCGTGCCGTTGCGCACGGCGGTCAGCGACCTGGTTCAAAGTCGCGCCAGCGCTTGCAGCCATTCACACCGCTATTTGTCACTTGGCAAGGTACGCGTGAGTTGAAGCGGCTTACGCTGATGGAGTCTCGTGGGCAAACGGCGCTACTGGCAGGTGAAGGGCTGCTGTGCGGGCTCTATGCGAATGAAATCGCCACGCGGCTTATGCCATTAGAACTGTCGGCGTCGGACGTGTTCGCGTTTTATACGGTGCTGTTAGAAGCATTGCCGATCCCTGCCGAACGTGCGCTAGCGCTGCGCCGCTATGAATGGGCGCTGCTAGAAACGCTGGAGGCAACGCCGCAGTTTACGACGCTTGACGGTGGCGTTTTAGACCCCCATTTACGCTATCGTTTCGATGTCGTTAGCAGGGCGTTTGCCGCTGACGAACGTGGGCTAGATGGCCGAACGCTGCGCTACATTGAGCAAGGCGATTGGCAGCATGAAGGGCTTGCCAATGCGCTTAAAGCCGTTATGCGCGCAGCACTGGCGCCTCATCTAGGCACCGCTGTTTTGCGCTCACGAGAGCTGATGCTCGATTTGGCTCGCCGTCGTCATCGCTCTTGATGGCTGTATTTAATAACTTATTAACTCTTATCTTCTTGCTGCGTTGGAGGCACTATGCATCCCCCTCGGATACTGTTAGGCGTCAATATTGATCACATTGCGACACTTCGCCAAGCCCGAGACACGCGTTATCCCGACCCCGTGCAGGCGGCTTTAGTCGCCGAGGAGGCCGGTGCCGACGGCATTACGGTGCATTTGCGCGAAGACCGCCGCCATATACAGCCGCGAGACGTGCGTATTTTGGCCGAGATGCTGAATACGCGCATGAACTTGGAAATGGCCGTTACCGAAGAGATGCTGGCCCTGGCTGAGGAAGTGCGCCCTGCGCATGTCTGCTTAGTGCCTGAAAAGCGTGAAGAGTTAACCACCGAAGGCGGTTTGGACGTCGTGGGTGGCTTTGACGCGATTGAGAGCGCTTGCCAGCGTCTGCGTGCAGTAGGCTGTGACGTTTCGCTGTTTATCGATCCTGAGGAGGCTCAGGTTGACGCAGCCCAACGTGCTGGTGCACCCACTATCGAACTGCACACCGGTGCCTATGCGCAAGCTCGGTCTGGCAGCGATGCCGCGAATGCGGAATATCATCGTTTAACCGTTGCCGCTACTCACGCCATGTCACTGGGTTTGATCGTCAATGCCGGTCACGGTTTGCACTATCACAACGTTGAGGCAATTGCCGCATTGCCGGGCATTAATGAGCTCAATATTGGTCATTCCATCATTGCGCGCGCGCTTTTCGTGGGTCTCAAAGAGGCCGTGCAGGAGATGAAGCGTCTGATCGTTGCCGGGCAAGAGGCAGGCTTAATGGCAGCGTTAGATGCTCATGACCTGGAACACGATCATTCGCATGGCGCGAGCGCTGGCCATGCAGGCGATATTGAGCATCGCCATAACGGATGCTGCGGGCACTAATGAGCGGTGTCTTTGCTTAGAGGTTCATCTGTTTAGAGGTTCATCTGTTTAGAGGTTATGTTGGCGATGATAGTGGGAATTGGCTCTGATATTGCCCGCGTCGAGCGCTTTGCACAGGCTGTAAAACGTCACGGTCCGCGCTTTGCTCAGCGTATTTTAGGCCCCGATGAGCATGCTGCATGGCTGCAAAAATCACAGCCTGCCGCCTTCTTGGCCAAACGGTTTGCCGCTAAAGAAGCGTTTGTGAAAGCGCTCGGACTGGGCCTGCGAGAAGGCATGCAGTGGTGTGATATTCAGGTGCTTAATGACACTTTGGGTAAGCCGCATTTTTTGCTTAGTGGTGAAGCCAAACGACTCCTTCTAGCGGCGGGCGTCACGGCTAGCCATGTCACGCTAAGCGATGAGGCTGAGTATGCTGTGGCCTTCGTGGTGCTGGAGCGCTAATCGCTTAACCATCAAGCCAGTGATTAGCCTATAGCGTTTGTAAAAAGAGCCTGCACTAATGCCTAAGTAGCAGCGGACGGTACGTTCGCAGCTTTGCCATGGCTCTATACAGGTCTTCTAAGAGCCCATGTACATGGTCTAAACCACTGGTGCGAAGTCGGGTTTCCAGCGTTTCTACCAGCAACGCCAATTCAGGTGCACCACAGTAGCGGCTAGCGCCATTCAAACCGTGCACCCAATCCAGCAGCGTCGCCAAGTTTTGCTGTGAGTAGGCGCTGCGCATTTGTTTTTCACTCTCTTCAAGGCCATCAATTAGCCGCTTTAGCTGCTCGCGCGCTAGGTAGTCTTTGCCGCCCGCTAGGTGCGCTCCCAGCTCCAAATCTACCACCGGTAAGGTCGCAGGCTTGGTAGTGGCATAGCGTGGTTTAATGGCCATTTTAGTTCCCCTCGGTGAGAACGATGGTGTCGTAAAATCGGCCAGTCGATACGTATGACTTAAAAATCTACTCAGTAGCTGGTGCAGCTGCGTCTCATCGATGGGTTTGATGAGTACGTCATCTAAACCTTCCGCTAGCCACTTTTCGCGCTCACTGCTGAGTACGTGGGCGGTAACGGCCACAATCGGGCAGCGTGCCCAGGTGCTGCTCAGACGGCGCAGCGCGTGAGTGGTTTGAACGCCGTCTAGTCCCGGCATGCGAATATCCATTAGCACCATGTCAACGTTATGGTTGCGTGCGAACCCTAACGCGTGATGACCGCTTTCTACCGCTGTGATGTGAATTGTCGGGCTTTCTAGCATGCTTTTAAGCAGCTCCCGGTTCGACGCATTATCGTCCACAATCAACAGCTTTAAGACCGGCGAGCCAGTAGGTGGCAAGTTGGGATGGTCGGCAGGCTTACTGGGAACAAGCGCAGGTAACAGCAGTTGATCCAGCGAAGTTGCCAACTGATCACGTGAAAAGGGCTTATAAAGCGTTTCGCCACCATAGGTTAAACGCAGTGGCGGCAGGTCAAAGCTATTGCTATTGGCTAAAACCAACACCGGGCACGGGGTTTGGTCAATCACGTTTTGCCAATAGGTTTGACGTTCGGGGCTAAAATCATTGTGCTCTAACCCCAGTATTAGCAGCTGCTCCTGCTCTAAGGCATCTAATGGCATTGGTATCGCTTGCCAGCGCTGAAGCAAATGCTCCAGCATATGCCGAGTGGGCAGGTGCTCTTCATACAGGCGTATATGGGGATTATCTAGGCTGATTTCCGGGGGGCGCTCAATGGCTTTATGCGCCAGCATTGGCAGCGTAAACGAGAACGTAGTTCCCGTGCCAAGCTCGCTTTCAACGCTGATCTCGCCGCCCATGCGTTCAATCAGCTGACGGCAAATGGTAAGCCCTAAGCCGGTGCCGCCAAACTGGCGCGAATGGCTGGGCTCTGCTTGTGTAAACGCGTTAAATAACGCCTGCTGATGAGTGTCGCTTAAGCCAATGCCGGTGTCACTGACGCTGATGTTCAGCACCACATGTTGACCTTCGTGGTTATCCAGCATGACGCGAACTATCACTTCACCCTGATGGGTGAACTTAAGCGCATTGCTAATTAAGTTGTTCAATACCTGATGGATGCGCAGCGGGTCGCCGCATAGCGGTGTCGGCACATCGTCGTATACCATCGCCACTAAATGCAATTGCTTACGCTGAGCTTCTGGCGCGTGCAGCCCCATCACCTCATCGACCAGAGTGACGATATCAATATCGGCTTCTTCGAGGGTCAGGCGATTGGCCTCAAGCTTAGAAAAGTCGAGCACGTCATTAACCAGCATCAGCAGATTGTCGCTGGCGCGATGCACGTGTTGAAGCCATTCCTGTTGGCGGGTGTCCAGCGATGAGCGGCCCAGTAGCCGGCAAAAGCCTATAATACCGTTCAGCGGTGTACGGATTTCATGGCTCATGTTGGCAAGAAACTCAGACTTGACAGCGTTTGCGCGCAGCGCGCTGCGATGAGCCAAATCGAGCTTTATATTCTGCTCTTCAATAGTTTTCATTGATGCTTGCAGCTCGCTGGTGGCCTGCTCGATTTGCGTTTGCATGTCGCGCTGCGACTGCTGAAAGTGTTCCGCAAGCGTATTGACATGGGTATAGAGGTGATTGAGTTCCGCGGCACCCGAGGACGCTAAGCGCAGCTGATAATCGCCGCGGGACAATCGATACAGAGCGTGACTGGCTTCTTCAATATGCCGGGTAACGTATCGGCTGATGGCAAAGGCAACTAAAAACAATAGCAGCCCCAGCAGCATGCCACCTAGGCTAAGGCTGGCAATCAATTTATAGCGCTCAAGCGCCAGCGCACGAATATCCATTTCTACATCTAGCCAGCCGAGGATATTTAAATCGTCAGCGTTGACCGTCGTGAGCGGTATGCGTAATCGCCACCTTTCGTCATCCATAATAAGCTGCTGATCCGCCGGTGGACTCAGCGGCGCTAGGGCGGACTTGCCGAGTAACAATAGGCGGCTGCCTTGCTCATTAAATACCGCTACCGTTCTAAGCCCATTGAGGCTCAGTAGTTGACGCGCTACGTTCTCAAGCTGCTCAACGTCGGCATCAGCTACCGCCTCACTGAGGCTGGGTGTTATTAGTTCGACAGCATTTTCTAGGCGCTCTTTTTTCATGGTATGCGTCTGGGCACCGTTCTGTACCACCAGCAGTGCGGCCATGATGGCGTATACCAAAAGGGGTAAACCGAGTAAGGCAAACAGAAGACGGGTATTCAAAGACATGAAAGAAGCTCGCTGATTCAATGAGGTTGCCTGTCCAGGCCGAGGCAGCACCGATATAATGCAGCATAACGGTTACGATAAGGAATGTTCGATGAGCTATTTCAAGAATGATCTCAAAAACGATTTTAAAAACGATTTTAAAAACTATCCTACGCTAGAAGATGTGGTGGGCAATACGCCGTTGGTGCGGCTGAAGCGAATTAGTGCTGGGCGCAACAATACACTGCTAGCCAAGCTTGAAGGTAATAACCCCGCAGGATCGGTCAAAGATCGCCCAGCGCTGTCTATGTTAATAGAGGCAGAAGCCCGCGGCGAGATTTCTCCCGGCGATACACTGATAGAGGCAACTTCAGGCAATACCGGTATTGCGCTTGCCATGGCAGCGGCGATTAAAGGCTATCAGATGGTGTTGGTAATGCCAGAAAACGCCTCGGATGAGCGTAAGCAAGCCATGGCTGCCTACGGGGCAAAATTAATTTCGGCAAGCAAAGCGGGAGGTATGGAAGGGGCGCGCGACATTGCGGATGACATGATAGCCAGAGGGGAAGGTAAGCCGCTCAACCAGTTCGCTAACCCGGATAACCCGCTAGCGCATTACCGGACAACCGGCCCTGAGGTATGGCAGCAAACAAGCGGCGAAGTGACTCACTTTGTAAGCTCCATGGGCACCACCGGCACCATCATGGGCGTATCGCGCTATTTGAAAGAGCAAAATCCGGCGATTCAAATTGTTGGCTTGCAGCCTGCCGATGGCGCCAGTATCGCCGGTATACGGCGTTGGCCAAAAGAATATCTGCCGGCTATTTTTGAAGCGCCTCGCGTGGATGCCACCCTGGATATCGGCCAGCAAGAGGCGGAAGAGCACATGCGACGTTTAGCGCGTGAAGAAGGCATCTTGGCGGGTGTGTCCTCCGGTGGCAGCTTGGCCGGTGCGCTGCGTATCGCAGAGCAAACGGAAAATGCCGTGATCGTGTTTATCGTCTGTGACCGCGGTGACCGCTATCTTTCCACCGGCCTTTTTGCCCCAGGAGTATAACGATGGCTATGTTGGGAAAGCGGCGGCCACCAAGGCCTGCATCGGGCCATTCTGGTTTAGCGGGTACGCCAGGAGGTAAAGGGGTGCATGCTCTCTCCGAAGATAGCTCACCGTTATTGATTGAGCGCTTAGCGCACGATGGCCGTGGTGTTGCCCATGCGGCCACTGGTAAAACCGTGTTTGTCGCTCAGGCATTGCCGGGCGAGCGAGTTGACGTTGCTATTCACTTGACGCGCAAACGCTACGACGAAGCGCATATCAAATTACTGTTGACTACCTCTGAGCAGCGCGTAACGCCGCCATGCCTACACTTTGGCCGCTGCGGCGGGTGCGAATTGCAGCATTTGAACATTGACGCGCAGCGTGCGCATAAGCGCGACGTGGTGCGTGATCTTTTTGCTCGTCAGGGCATCACGCTGGGCGGTATTAGTTCGATTCAGGGCAGTGACCAAGGCTATAGGCGGCGTGCCCGGTTAGGCGTCAAAGTGGATAGCCAAGGTAGTACCCACCTGGGTTTTCGGGCCGCCCATAGCCATCGGTTGGTCGACATTGAACAGTGCCCGGTATTGGTTGACTCCTTACAGCAGATGCTGACGCCCCTGCGTGAACTGCTGCAAACGCTAGAGGCTCCGCGGCAGGTAGGTCATATCGAACTACTGGCAACGGCGAGTGCGCGAGTAGTGTTAGTCCGTCAGTTAAAGGAACACGCACCAGATGCCGAGCGCTGGAAAGCCTTTGCGCAAAGCCAGCGGGTAGCGTTAGGCACTTGGCTGGGGCGTGAAACACCTACGCTGCACTGGGATGGTGCGCCGCCGGTGCTGGTAGAATCGCTGACGCTCGACGGGCAGCCGCCGCTTGCGTTCAGCTTTGCGCCGGGCGATTTTTTACAAGTCAACGCCCAGATTAACCAGCAAATGGTGGCTCAGGTGATTGAATGGCTAGCGCCTAAGCCTGGGCACAAAATACTCGATCTGTTTGCGGGCATTGGTAATTTCAGCCTGCCCATCGCAGCAGCTGGCGCTAAGGTACATGCGGTAGAAGGGAGCCCCGCGATGGTGGCGCGCATTGCCGACAATGCTGCGCGTAATCAACTGGTAGTAAGCGGTGAGCAGGGGGATTTGAGCGACCCCGCGAACGTTAAGGCGCTGTTAGCCACCCATCGTGATAGCGACGCGCTGGTGCTTGATCCGCCGCGCATCGGCGGTGAAGCAATATGTCAGGCGCTGGCTCATCAACGGGTGCCCAAAGTGGTCTATATTTCCTGTGACCCGGCAACGCTTGCCCGAGATGCGGCACATCTTGTGCATGCGGGTTACCGTGTGAAGCAAGTGGCCGTCGCCGATATGTTCCTTCACACTGCGCATATGGAAACGCTGGTGCTGTTTGAGGCGGATGGTGTTTAGGCGGATGGTGTTTAGGTGGATGGTTTTAAGTAAACAGTTTTAAGTAAATGGTTTTAAGCAAAGATTATTTAAGTTGTTGTTAGTTAAGCAGGCGCTTTGTAGGCTGATATGTTGGAAGTGCCGGGGCTTATTTTAGCCCACCGCATCGAGCCACGGAGGCGGTCGTGTGGAGGCCGCCTCTCTGAATGGATGAATTATTGTCATGGTAAAAGTGCGTGAGGACCAGCCGCTCACTGCTGGCGGGCAGGTAGACATACAGCAATGGTTAACGCGCCTGCAAGAAGATGTGCGTCTAAAGGATCCTGAGCGATTAGTCGACGCCTGTAAACTAGCCGAAACGCTGGAAACTGAGGCGCCACGTACGCATCGCGTCTGGCTATCGCCCGGCTCTAGCTTCCGTATGGGGCTGGAAATGGCGGATATTCTGGGTGATTTGAAGCTTGATCAAGCCACTCTTGAAGCCGCTGTACTCTATCGCTCTGTGCGAGAGGGTTTACTCAGCCTTGAAGACGTCTCCAAGCGTTTTGGCAGTGAGGTTGCCAGCCTTATTGATGGCGTATTGCAAATGGCCGCTATCAGCTATCCGTTGGCGCCTGACCATGCTATGGGGCAGCATAATCAGCAGGAAAATCTGCGCAAAATGCTGGTCAATATGGTCGGTGATGTGCGCGTGGCGCTGATCAAAATCGCCGAGCGTACCTGTGCGCTTCGTCAGGTCAAAGACGCGCCGCTGGAGAAATGTTTACAGGTTGCCCGTGAAGTTGCTGATATTTATGCCCCGCTTGCGCATCGGCTAGGGGTTGGCCAGCTTAAGTGGGAGCTGGAAGACCTCTCGTTTCGCTATTTGCACGAAGATGAATACAAAGCGATTGCGAAGCTCTTGGCGGAAAAGCGTCTCGACCGCGACCGCTATATTCATGATGTCGTGGAAACCATCAAAGCCTTGATGGAAGCGCAGAACATTCACCGCTACGACGTGGATGGCCGCGCCAAGCACATCTATTCGATCTGGCGAAAGATGAAGCGCAAGCGGATCGATTTCTCCCAGGTTAACGATGTTCGCGCGGTGCGCATTTTGGTGCCTGAGGTGACCGATTGCTACACCGTACTTGGGATTATTCACTCGCGCTGGCATCACGTGCCCAACGAGTTCGACGACTACATCGCCAACCCCAAAAAAAATGGCTATCAGTCACTGCATACGGCCGTTATAGGGCCGGAAAACAAGGTGCTCGAAATTCAGATCCGAACCTTTGCCATGCACGAAGAAGCCGAGCTTGGCGTTTGTGCCCACTGGCGCTACAAAGGCCATGACACCAACGCCAAAAGTCGTAGCTATGAAGAAAAAATCGCTTGGCTGCGTCAAGTACTTGAGTGGCAGGATGAAGTGGGCGGCTTTGGCGATCTTCGCGAAGGACTGTCCAGCGATGTTGCCCCTGACCGTATCTACGTCTTTACCCCAGATGGCCATGTGATTGACCTGCCGCGTGTCGCGACCCCCATCGATTTTGCGTACCGCGTGCATACGGAAATAGGCCACCGCTGCCGAGGCGCCAAAATTAATGGCCGCATTGTGCCGCTGACTTATAAGTTGAAAACCGGTCAGCAGGTGGAGATTCTAACGGCCACTAGAGGTGGGCCTAGCCGCGACTGGCTAAACCCTAGCCTGGGCTACGTGCGGACTTCTCGCGGTAGAGCCAAAATACAGGCGTGGTTCAAGCATCAGGCGAGGGATCAGAACCTTGACGAAGGGCGCGCGCTGTTTGACCGTGAGATGCGCCGTCTAGATGTTGAAGACCTTGACCTGCCTAAGTTGGCTAAGGCCGTGAACTACCTCAATGCTGAGGATATGTACGCCGCGATCGGCGCCGGTGACTTACGTATTGGCCAAGTGCTTCACCAGGCGCAGCACCTGTTCGGCGAGACCGATGACCAAGAGCAGCTTGACCGGCTGCTTGCCAAGCCTAAGCGCCAATCGAGCAAGGCCACGAAAAGCGACATTACGGTGCTTGGCGTAGGCAATCTCAAAACCAGTATGGCGAATTGCTGCCGGCCGGTGCCCGGCGAGTCGATCGTTGGCTTTATCACTCAAGGGCGTGGCGTCACCGTTCATCGTCAGGACTGCAGCAACATTCTGCAATTGCGCCTGGACGAGCCTCAACGCATTATTGAGGTAGAGTGGGGCGAGCGTGCCCAGACGCGCTATCCGGTGACGATTGAAATCCAAGCCTGGGATCGTTCGGGGCTGCTGCGTGATGTCACCAGCTTATTGGGTAATGAAAAGGTCAACGTCCTCGCCGTCAATACTTTAACCAATACTGACGAGAGCATCGCTCGTCTGCGGATAACGTTAGAAGTGGATGGCCTTGAGTCACTGGGCCGTCTGTTTTCACGTATTCAGCAGCTGCCTAACGTCACCGAAGTGCGCCGCCTGCGTAACGCCGACCCCGATCACCAACGTCACAAGGGAGGAGCATAATGCGCCACCGTATGGATGATCTGCTGACCCTTATGCAGGTGCTGCGAGATCGCGAGCAGGGCTGCCCGTGGGATCTGCAGCAAGATTGGGATAGCATCGTGCCGCACACATTGGAAGAAGCGTATGAAGTGGCCGATGCCATTGAAAGGCGTGCTTTCAATGAGCTGCCCGGCGAGCTAGGCGACTTACTTTTCCAAGTGGTTTATTACGCTCAGTTCGGTGCAGAGGAGCAGCGCTTCGACTTTGCTGACATTGTCGATACGCTGACCGCTAAGATGCTGCGCCGCCATCCCCACGTGTTTCCCGACGGTACGCTTGCTTCGCGCCGCCCGCCGGGCGTGAGCGCTGAAGAGGTACAAACTCAGCAGGTCAACAGCCGCTGGGAGTCGTTAAAAGCCGAAGAGCGTGAGGAAAGAGCGCGCGCCGAAAAAACCGCCGATATGTCGTCGGTACTCGACGATGTGCCGCGAACGCTACCTGCACTGAGTCGCGCCGCCAAGCTGTCTAAGCGGGCCGCAAGGGTGGGCTTCGATTGGCCTGATGCTCAAGGCGTGGTAGCCAAAATTCGCGAGGAGCTGGCCGAAGTCGAGGAAGCTCTCGCCGCCGGCGACCAACGGCATGCCCAAGAAGAAGTGGGCGACCTGCTGTTTGCGGTCACCAATCTTGCCCGCACGCTGAATGCAGACCCTGAACAGTGCCTGCGCGGCACTAATGCTAAGTTCGAACGCCGTTTTCGCCATGTCGAGCGCGAACTGAGCGCTGCCCAACGGCCGCTACAAGATGCCTCTCTAGATGAAATGGAGGCCCACTGGCAGGCCGCTAAAGCACAAGAAAAACAACCCAGTCATTCCTGATTTAATCATGCTTAATCTAACGATGACGCGACCCTTGCAAGGAGGCCATGCCAATGAGTCAAGACCTACACGAATCCCTGCGCGATAACGTACGCATTTTAGGCGATAGCCTGGGGCGAACGATTGCCGATGATTTAGGCCAAGCATTTGTCGATAAAATTGAAACGATTCGCGCCCATGCCAAGCGCGGACGTCAGGGTGATTCGCTGCAGCAGCGTGAGTTAATTGAGTATCTTCGTAAGCTACCCGAGCGTGATCTGCTGCCGGTCACTCGGGCGTTTAACCAGTTTTTGAATCTGGCTAATATTGCCGAGCAGCACTATCGCGCGCGTTTTCGTCGCGTTGAAGATTACAAACCCGGCTTCCAGCCAGTGCTTGGCGAGCTGCTTGAGCGTGCCAAAAAAGCCGGTAATTCACCGCGTAAGCTGGTCGAAACACTCGCCAATATGCGTGTTGAGCTTGTGCTGACCGCGCACCCCACCGAAGTTATTCGCCGTACGCTCATTCAAAAATACGATGCGATTGATGAATGTTTAACCGCTATTGAAGGCTCGGAAGATTATCCTGAGCGTGGCACCCGTGCCCAGGGGCGCCTGGAAGAGCTAATTAGCCAAGCCTGGCACACCGATGAGATCCGCCACGAGCGGCCAACGCCGGTGGATGAAGCCAAGTGGGGTTTTGCTGTCATTGAAAATTCACTGTGGCAGGCGGTACCTGATTTTCATCGCGATCTGGACAACCTGCTGTTGGATACTGCCGGAGAGCGGCTGCCCCTGGATGCCGCGCCTATACGCTACGCTTCCTGGATGGGCGGCGATCGCGATGGCAACCCCAATGTTACCGCCAAGGTGACCCGCGAAGTACTATTGCTGGGTCGCTGGATGGCCGCCGATCTGTATTTGCGTGATCTTGAACAGTTGAAAACCGAGCTTTCCATGTGGAAGGCCAATAGTGCACTTAAAGCCGAAGCTGGTGATGTGGCGGAACCGTACCGCGAAGTTCTCAAACGCTTGCTAGCAAGAGTCGAAGCGACCCGCGACTGGGCTAAGGCTGAGCTGGACGGACGTAACTATGACGGCGGGCCTATTATTGAAACCCGCGATCAGCTCTACTCGCCGCTGCTTGCCTGCTACCGCTCGCTGTGCGATGTTGGCCTCGATACCATCGCCAACGGGGCATTGCTTGATACCCTGCGTCGAGTCGCGGTGTTTGGCGTGACGCTAACCAAGCTGGACTTGCGCCAAGAAGCGAGCCGCCATGCCCAGGTCATCGAGGAGCTAACCAGTGCGCTTGGGCTTGGCCATTACCAAGAGTGGGACGAAGCCAAGCGCCAAGAATTCCTGCTGTCTGAGCTTGCCTCGCGTCGACCGCTGATTCCGCGCCGCTGGGAATGCTCGGCCGAGTCTCGTGAAGTACTGGACACCTTTAAAGTGATTGCTCAAGAGCACACCGAAGCGCTGGGCACTTACATTATCTCTATGGCGGCAGAGCCTTCAGACGTGCTGACCGTAGCGCTGCTGATGAAAGAAGCCGGTGGGCAGATGACACTGCCGATTGCACCGCTGTTTGAAACGCTCAACGACCTGGATCATGCCGGTGCCGTGGTTGATCAGTTGCTCTCAATACCGGGCTATCGTGCGCTGATTGGTGACCGTCAAGAGGTCATGATTGGTTACTCAGACTCGGCTAAAGATGCCGGCCAGCTCGCCGCAGCCTGGGCTCAGTACCGCGCCCAAGAATCGCTGGTGGCTGTCTGTGAGCGCCATGGTGTGGACTTAACCTTGTTTCATGGTCGCGGTGGCACGGTAGGTCGTGGCGGCGGTCCTGCTCATGCGGCGATTCTCTCTCAGCCCCCGGGTTCAGTGAACGGCAGCCTGCGGGTGACCGAACAGGGCGAGATGATTCGCTTTAAATTTGGCCAGCCGGATATCGCGCTGCGCTCTATGGAAATCTATGCCTGTGCGGTGCTTGAAGCGACGCTGTTGCCGCCGCGTGCGCCAGAACCTCAGTGGCGCGAGGAGATGGACCAGCTCGCGAAGGTCGGCCATGCCGCCTACGTAGGCGTGGTGCGTGAAGACCCCGATTTTGTGCCTTACTTCCGAGCAGTTACGCCTGAAGGCGCGTTAGGTAGACTGCCGCTAGGTTCGCGGCCGACTAAACGGCGTCAGGATGGCGGCGTCGAAACGCTGCGCGCGATCCCATGGATTTTTGCCTGGACACAGATTCGCTTAATGTTGCCCGCATGGCTAGGCAGTGGCGAAGCTTTTGCGAAGCGACTGGAGCAGCCCGGCGGGCGTGAAGTGCTGCAGGAAATGCGTAAGGATTGGCCGTTCTTCGGTACCTACTTGGACATGCTTGAGATGCTGTTGGCCAAAGCTGACGTGGCGATTGCCGCTTATTACGAGCACCGCTTGGTGGATGAACCTTCGCTAAAAGCGCTGGGTAAAAAGTTACGCCATCGTTTCGCATCATTGGAAGATGCGGTACTCGATATTCTGCAGCAAGAAAAGCTGCTGGAGAACACGCCGCTGATTCGCCAGGCGATTGATGTGCGTAATCCTTACATCGACCCGCTACACGGCCTTCAGGCGGAGTTGCTACAGCGTAATCGTGACGCCGACGGTGCTATTAGCGCAGACCTTTCGCGTGCGTTGATGGTCACCATGGCCGGTATTGCGGCAGGGCTGCGCAACACGGGCTAGCCCATTTTTCGTGTTTATTGAGCGCTGCTGCCACTGCGCGGCAGCGTTTTTTGATCTATTACCGCTGGTTAACGTTTTATGTCGTTACGAAAATCTACTCGTATTAATAAGTACATTAGTGAAAGCGGTATGTGCTCGCGACGCGAAGCCGACCGTTTTGTGGAGCAGGGCAACGTGTGGATTAACGGTCGCCGTGCCACTACCGGCGATCAGGTGGTCGCGGGGGATCTGGTTAAAGTTAATGGCCAAGACATTGAGCCTCAGCAGGAAGATGATCTGGTTCTGATTGCGCTGAATAAGCCGGTGGGCATTGTTAGCACCACCGAATCCAGCGAGAAAGACAATATAGTCGAGTTTGTAAAACACGGCGCGCGCATTTTTCCCATCGGTAGGCTCGACAAAGACTCCCAGGGGCTGATTTTATTAACCAATAACGGCGACTTGGTTAATAAGATTTTGCGCGCGAATAACAATCATGAAAAAGAGTATCAGGTAACGGTGAACAAGCCGATTACCGATGAGTTTATTGACGGCATGCAGAATGGTGTGCCTATTCTCGGCAAGGTAACCAAGCGCTGTAAATTGCGCAAAGAGTCGACGTTTGTATTCACGATCACCTTGGTGCAAGGGCTCAATCGTCAAATTCGCCGTATGTGCGAATACTTTGGCTATGAGGTCACGCAGCTGATTCGCACGCGCATTATGAACGTGCCGCTCAAAGGTCTGGCGCTGGGCGACTGGCGTGATCTCACCCCTAAAGAGATCGACACCATTATCGCGCTGACCGAACGCTCAGAGGCGGCACCAGAGAAGAAAAGTAAAGCTAAGCCGGAAAGACCCAACTACAGCTCAGATGTGGGAAAGGCAAAACCGTCTTCCGCGAAAGGGCGTCCGGCCAAAGCAGGCGCGAAGGCGACTGGTGCCAAAGCTGCCGGGGCTAAACTACCCGTCAAGGGTAAAAAAGCCGCCAGCGGAAAAGTCAGTGGAAAAACAGGTACCGGCCCGAAAGGCAATACGTTAGGAAAGCCACACCCCAAGGGCGGAAAAGCCCCCGGCAAGTCCGGTGTTAAAAGCGGACCAAGTGCTAAAGGTAAGCCCGTTGGTAAAGGCCGCGGTAAGCCAGCGATGGGCGGAAAGCCTTCTCAGCGACGCAAGTAACTCCCCATCATTCAAGAGTCTTCAGTGTGATCCCAATCGTCGCCTTTTACGCTGTGGTTAGCGCTATTGCTTATATCACTTACGCTATCGACAAAAAGGCGGCTATTAAAAACCGCCGTCGAGTAAGCGAGAAAACGTTACATCTGCTTGGGGTAATGGGTGGCTGGCCGGGTGCGCTACTGGCCCAACAGCGGCTGCGGCATAAAACCCAGAAAACCGCCTTTCAAGTTACGTTCTGG
>NZ_JBQDLQ010000059.1:0-21930 GCF_052095695.1 Halomonas sp. | reverse complement strand
CACGTTAACTTCGGTGCCTTCAGAGATCTCGATGGTCAGGAATTCGTCGCTCACTTTAGATATACGACCCACCAATCCGCCGCCGATGACAATTTCATCACCTTTGTCCAAATTAGTGACCAGCTGCTTGTGCTGTTTGGCACGTTTGGCTTGCGGGCGCCACAGCAGGAAGTAGAAAATCAGTACGAAGCCGACCAGCATGACGATTTGCGCAATACCACCGCCGCCGGCGGCTTCTTGGGCATGGGCTGGTGAGATGAAGAAATCCAGCATTGTAGAGAACTCCTGAGTTAGAAAAGCGTGGTTTAAAAGCTTAAGTTTAGAAAAGCTTAGGTTTAGAAAACATGGGTCTAAAAAACATTGGTCTAAAAAACATGGTTTAGAAAAATATAGCCAAATAGTTTAAACCACGCGCCAAGGCACGTGGCGATTAATTCGTTAGATTTGTGTTAGGGGAGGCACCGGCAGGCCGCGCCGAGCATAGAAACCTTCCACAAAGGCCGTCAATGTACCCGCTTCAATTGCTGCGCGCAAATCAGCCATTACACGCTGGTAGTAACGTAAGTTGTGAATGGTGTTTAGCATTGAGCCGAGCATTTCATTGCAGCGGTCTAAGTGGTGCAAATAGCCCCGTGAGAAATGCTGGCAGGTATGGCAATCGCACTCTTCATCAAGCGGACGTGTGTCAAAGCGGTGCTTGGCGTTACGAATTTTGACCGTGCCATCTGATGTGAACAGGTGGCCGTTACGCGCATTGCGGGTAGGCATCACGCAATCGAACATATCCACGCCGCGGCGCACGCCTTCCACGAGATCTTCAGGCTTGCCGACGCCCATTAAGTAGCGGGGCTTGTCATCGGGCATCCAGGTGGGCAGGTAGTCGAGAACCTTGATCATCTCTTCTTTAGGTTCGCCGACGGAAAGCCCGCCAATCGCTAGGCCATCAAAATCGATTTCCAGCAACCCTTTCAGCGAACGTTCGCGAAGCTCAGGGTGCATGCCGCCTTGAATAATGCCAAACAGAGCAGAAGGCGACTCGCCGTGGGCATCACGTGAACGCTTGGCCCAGCGCAGCGATAGCTCCATGGATTTTTCGGCTTCCTCAAAGGTCGCCGGATAGGGCGTGCATTCGTCGAAAATCATGACCACGTCGGAACCCAGCGAGCGCTGAACCGCCATGGACTCTTCCGGCCCCATAAAGACTTTGCTGCCATCGACCGGCGAGCGGAAGTGCACGCCCTGCTCGGTGATTTTACGCGTTTTGCCCAGCGAAAAGACTTGGAAGCCGCCGGAGTCGGTGAGAATCGGCTTGTCCCACTGGGCGAAATCGTGCAGGTCACCGTGGGCTTCAATTACCTCGGTGCCGGGGCGTAGCCACAGGTGAAAGGTATTGCCCAGGATGATTTCAGCGCCGATCTCTTTAATCGAGTCGGGTGTCATGCCTTTTACTGTTCCGTAAGTGCCGACCGGCATAAACGCAGGTGTTTCAACCGTGCCGCGGGGGAAGTGCAGGCGACCGCGGCGTGCGCGGCCATCCTCAGCCAGGCGCTCAAAGCGCATAAAACATTCGTTTCGCATAAAAATAACTCGTTAATCTCGTTCGTTTGGCGCGGCTTGTGCACGGGTGATAAAGCAATTACTAACGGGTCAATAGCATAGCGTCGCCGTAGCTAAAGAATGCATAGCGCTCGGCCACTGCCTGCTGATAGGCGTGCATGATGGCATCGTAGCCTACAAAGGAAGAGACCAGCATCAGCAGGGTGGATTCAGGCAAATGGAAGTTGGTAATTAAAGCATCCACACAGCGCCATTGATAACCGGGATAGATAAAAATGTCGGTATCGCCGCTGTACGGCGCGATCTGCCCATCGCTGCTTTTTTGGCAGGCGCTTTCCAGGCAACGCACGCTCGTCGTCCCTACGGCCACAACCCGCTTGCCGGCCGCCAGGGTGTCACGCACCTGTTGGCAGGTAGCCTCAGAGACTTCAATCCACTCGCTGTGCATGTGGTGCTCAAGGATATTATCCACGCGAACTGGCTGAAACGTACCGGCGCCCACATGCAGTGTCACAAAGGCACGATTAACGCCTTTGTCAGCGAGCGCGTCCAGCAGCGGCTGGTCAAAGTGCAGCCCTGCGGTGGGTGCCGCTACTGCTCCGTCACGACGCGCATACACGGTTTGATAGCGATCACGGTCACTGATTTCGTCTTCGCGGGTGATATAGGGCGGTAGCGGCATATGGCCGTGTTTTTCAAGCAGCGCAATCATCGGTGTGTCGCCTAAAAAGCGCAGTTCGAACAGCGCGTCGCGGCGGCCTTCTACGATAGCGTGAACATCACCTTCAAAAATCAATTCCGTGCCGGGCTTAGGTGATTTGCTAGAGCGAATATGCGCCAAGCCGCGGTGAGCATCCAGCGGGCGTTCAAGCAGCATTTCTACTTTGCCGCCGCTTGCCTTGTGGCCGTGCAGGCGCGCGGGAATTACGCGCGTATCGTTGAACACCAGCAGGTCGCCAGGTTCCAAAAGCGCCAGTAAATCAGGAAAACGGCGATGCGCCAGCGCGTTGCTTTGCCCATCCACGCACAGCAGACGGCAGTCGCTACGCTGCTCAGAAGGGTAGCGAGCAATTAACTCGTCGGGTAGCTCGTAATGAAAATCTGCGCGCTGCATGGCGTATGACTCTTAACGTTGATCAAACAGGCGACATAGGATAGCGCTTTGGCTGGATAAAGTCAGTCGATGCGATTGACCTGCCTCAATTTTTACGTATAATGCGCATCCATTGCCGGTATGGCGGAATTGGTAGACGCAGCGGATTCAAAATCCGCCGCCTTTACGGGTGTGCCAGTTCGAGTCTGGCTACCGGCACCAAATATTAAAGGCTTAGCGTTCATCGCTAGGCCTTTTTTAGTGGCTTCAATTTGTTAGTGCCCGCAATTTGTGTTTTCTCGTCTGAGACAATGCATTTGTTCGCTTTTTCCTGCCTAGCCGTTTTATAGTCAATGAATCGCATTCGATGAAAGACGGACTCTCTCCATGGCCCTTTTTGAGCTGTATAGCCGTAACCTCGCCCAAGAGCAGGTGGCGCATACTCACGATTTTCATCAGCTTATCCTGGCGACCTGCGGCGTGACTGAGCTTTCGATGGAAGGGCAGGGGGAGCGGGTAACTGCCCGCCGAGGCTGCCTGATTCCCTCTTCGCGCCATCATGAATTTCAAGGTGATGGCAGCAATCGTACGCTTGTATTGGATATTCCCGTTGCGCACCTGGCGCTAATCGAACAGGGCGGCGACATTGAGCGTCTTTTCGATAAGCCGCGTTTTTTCAGCGTTCCCCCGGCCTTAAATCAGCTGACCCACGCCTTGGCGCACCAGTTGGAACAGTGCCCTGCACTACAAAATGAAATCGCGATCTTGTTGCTGCGCGCGCTTTACATGTATTTGCAGGATGCTACGCCGACGTCCGTCGCGCAGTTAGGGCAGCACTGCATTAGTGAACGTCTTGACCTTGCTCGCTTAGATGCGTGGTTGGACCAGCACTTGGCCGATGACGTTCGTGTGGATCAGTTGGCTTCTTTATGCGCCTTGAGTCCGGGGCATTTTCACAGCTGTTTTCGTGAGCTTACCGGCGTCACGCCGCTGGCATACGTACAGCGCAGGCGTTTAGAGCATGCCCGAAACCTGGTGCGGCATAGCACGCTGAGTCTTGGGCATATCGCTATGTTGGTAGGCTTTCGTGATCAAGGCAGTTTCTCCCGCGCCTATCGCCGCTACTTTGAGCTCTCTCCTTCTTCTGATCGTTAATCCCTTCCTCTCATCGTTAATCCCCACTGCCTGCCGTGTTTTGTGTTGTTTGCATGACTTGCGGGCAAATCTATCGCAGTGTCGGGCAAGTAATTTGCCCAGTAGCGCTTTAGTCTCTTAAGACCTTAATTTTACCGGAGAGACCCGATGGGCGTTACTTACCAAGACAGCAATGCGCGCATGAGCCAAGTCGCCATTCATAATGGCACCGTATACCTCGCTGGTCAGGTTCCTCCTGATGCCTCGGCGGATATGCGCGGTCAAACTGAGCAAGTGCTGGCGCGCATCGACCAACTGCTCGCTCAAGCCGGAACCTCCAAAGAGCACCTGATCTCAGCGCAGATCTGGGTGACCAGTATGGCTGAATTCGACCAAATGAATGCCGCTTGGGATGCGTGGATCGTTCCTGGCCGCCCACCCGTGCGTGCAGCGCTTGAAGCGAACCTCGCCAAGCCTGAGTGGAAGGTTGAAATTATGGTCGTTGCCGCACTGCCGGAGGCCTAATATGCGGGTTGTTGCTGCCGAAGAGGTCGCTCGCCACCTAACCTGGGATGGCTTGATCAGGCGGCTGCAAACGACGTTTGTAGAGGGCATTGAGTCTCCTCCCCGTCATCATCATGCGATGCACCGACCTGACGGCGAAGCCACCATGCTGCTCATGCCAGCTTGGGAAACAGCGGGCTATATCGGCGTCAAAATGGTCAACGTGTTTCCACAAAACGCCGATCACGGTATTCCTGCTATTTCGGGGCTTTACCTGCTCTGCGAAGGTAAACACGGGCAGCCGTTGGCCTGTATTGATGGTAGCGAGCTAACGCGTCGCCGTACCGCGGCAGCGTCTGCACTCGCGGTTAAAGCGTTGGCGAATGCGTCGGCAGAAACGCTGCTGGTCGTGGGCAGCGGCAAACTGGCCCCCATGGTGATTGAGGCTCACGCCAGCGTGCGCCCGATCAAGCGCGTGATGATTTGGGGGCGCAATCGTAGCAAAGCGGCGGCGATTGCCGACGAATACGCTGGGCGCCTTGAAACACAGGTCGTTGAAGACTTGGCCTTAGCCGTCGCGCAAGCTGACATCGTGAGCTGCGTCACGCTTTCGACTCAGCCGATTATCAAAGGCGAGTGGCTCACGCCGGGAACACATCTTGATTTGATTGGCGCTTTTCGCCCACAGATGCGTGAAACCGACGCTGAGTGTTTGCGCCGTGCACAGGTATTTGTGGATACCTATGCCGGTGCTAAAGGCGAGGCGGGCGATATCCTTCAAGCGATAGGGGAAGGCGCTTTTCGCTTTAACGATATTAAGGCTGAGCTTGCCGAAGTGCTGTCCGGCACAAAGCCGGGGCGTTCCGATCAAGCCGCCATCACGTTATTCAAATCGGTGGGTGCCTCACTTGAAGATTTAGCTGCGGCTATTGAGGTATGGGAATCACTGCCCGAATAACGCTGCATAAATAACGTCACAGGCTGATGCTGATAATAAGACGTTAGATATAACAGCCTGTTACGTCACAACGCCAGTCATAACGAAGACCGACTAATAACCAAAACGAGGTGTGTTATGAAAATGAATCAATCCTTACTAATGGCCGTTCTGACAGCACTGCCCTTGGCCATTGCAAGCGTCAATGCCCAAGCGCAGTCCTATGAAATGGTGATTGCCACCCAGATTCCGGAAGATATGAGTAACAACGAAATCTACCCGGCACTGATGCATTTTAAAAACCTGGTGGAAGCGCGTACCGACGGTGACCTTGAGGTCAATATCTTCGGCGGCGGTCAGCTAGGTTCAGAAGTTGAGAACGGGTCAGAAGTGCAGGGCGGGCGCACGCTGCAGTCGACGATTATTACCGCGGGCGCGATGTCGTCGTTTTACCAAGACTATCAAATGGTCACGGCCCCGTTCCTGTTCACTAACTGGCGCCAAGCGTGGACCTTTTTTGACAGCGAGTGGTTCGCTGACTTTATGTCCGGCACGATTGAAACGGCCAATATGCGTTACCTGGGCACCTTTGATGACGGCGGTGGTTTCGTCGCCTTTACCAATAACGTGCACTTGATTAAGACCGTCGAAGATTTAGAAGGGCTTAATATTCGCACCGAAGAAAACCCCGCTCACGTTGCGATTATGCGCTCGCTAGGCGCCTCTGCAACACCACTGCCTTGGGGTGAGCTGATCACTGCACTGGAAACCGGCCTTGCCGATGGCCAGTTCAATGCGCCGGTGCTCAACACCACGTTTAACTTTGATGCCGTCACCGACTACACCACGCTTACCGGGCATGTGTATAACAGCGCCCCGTGGGTCGTCAGCGAGTCCTGGTATCAGTCGTTGCCTGAAGACTACCAGCAGGTGCTGATTAGCTCTGCGCGCGAAGCCATTCAGTTGAGTCACGGAATGTCAGGCGCGCTGGCAACAACGAGCTGGGTGGAATCCTGTGAACGCTTCGTCGAATGCTACTTAATGCCTGATTCAGAGCGCGAACGCATGGCCGACATTGCCCGTCCGGCATGGCAAGCGTGGGTCGTCGATGACTTTGGTATGGACGAGACCCGCGTGCAGGGCCTGCTTGATGAAGTTGCCCGCGTCGGCCAACAAGTGCCAGACGAGGACTACCGCACTTATGGTCAATAACAGCAGGGTCAGTAAGTGCAGGGTCAATAAAACCAGGGCCAATAACGGCTAAGTCATTAACCGCTGGGTCATTAACGGCTAATTCTTAACCAACGTTGGAGCGGCTGTTATGCGTTCCAGCGTGAGGGATGGTGATGGGTGTATTAAAACCTTTGCGCCGCCTAAGCGATAGCATCAATCAGGTGGCCATTGTGGTCTGTGTGGGCTGTATCCTGGCAATGTTGGGGATCTCGTTTACCGCCTTTCTCTATAAGCTAGCAACGGGCAGCACGCTGAGCTGGACCTACTCGCTGGCACGGCTCTTTTTACCGTGGATCGGTTTTCTTTCCATGACCATTTCGCTGCGCTACGGCGAACATGTGGCCATGACGCTGCTGATACGCAGCCTGCCAAAAATCCTAGTGCAAATTGGAGCGGGGCTCTGTCTGGCGGTGATCGGTTTGTTTGCGCTAATGCTGATTTGGTATGGCTGGGGCTACTTCACCAACGCCACCCAGGTTTACATGGTCTCCGACCAAGTTCGTATCCTCAGTAAGGTTACCGCCATTGTGGTGCCGGTTAGCGGCTTCATCATGCTGCTCCACTTGGTGCATGGCTTTTCCTTGCTAGAGCACTTTTTAGATGAGAGCGAGATGATTGACGAACTCATTGAACTCAATGACGGAGAGAATCGCTCATGACGCCCGCGATTTTAGTATTCGTATTGCTGTTATTTATTGGTGCGCCCGTTGCGGTGGTGATGGCGATGTCGGGGCTAGCGGGTGGTTTTACGCTAGGCGGGGAGCGCATGCTGGGCATTATTGCCGACCGCATGTTCTCGGGCGTTTCCGGGTTTCTATTGATTGCCATTCCCTATTTTATTTTCACCGCTGAACTGATGAACCAAGGCGGGCTAACCCATAAGCTGATCGCGTTTAACAATGCCTTATTCGGCCGTGTGCGTGGATCGCTTTCCCATGTGAATATCTCAGTGTCGGTGTTTTTTGCTGGCCTGACCGGCGCCGCCGTCACGGATACCGTGGCGATTGGTAAAATCATGATCCCTGAGATGAAAAAGCAGGGCTACGACGCTGAATATGCCGCTGCCGTCACCGCCTGTTCATCGATCATTGGGCCAATCATTCCCCCTAGCGTTGTTATGGTGGTGTATGCCACGCTGCTGAGGGATATTTCGGTGATCGACCTGTTTGCAGGGGGGATTATTCCCGGGCTGTTAATGGCGTTAGCGCTGCTGGGAATGAGCTTTTTTCTAGCCTGGAAACGTAACTACCCTAAGCAGGCGCCAACGCCGTTTAGGGCCGCAATGATCGCTCTACTGGCCGCGCTTCCGGCAATGGTGGTGCCGCTGATTATCATGGGCGGTATTCTCTCCGGGCTTACAACGATTACCGAAGCCTCCGGCTTTGCGGCCGTTTACGCGATCATCATTGGCGTCGTGTTCTATCGCAATCTTACCTGGCGAAAAATATGGGACTCGCTGGTGACCACCGTGCGCTTTTCAGGCGTAGTGTTCTTTCTATTGGCAACGTCTGCGGTGCTAGGGTGGTTTGTCACCCGTTCGGGTATTGCCCGAGACGCCGCCAGCTTGATTACCACCTTTAGCGATATGGCCTTTGTGCAGCTAATGCTGGTATGCCTGCTACTGTTAGTGATTGGCACGGTGATGGATGTATTGCCTGCGCTAGTCGTGATTGCCCCGGTGTTAGTCCCGGCGATGATTCAGCTTGGCTTTGATCCGCTGCACTTCGCTATTTTGATGATTGTGGTGCTGAATATCTCCAATGTGACGCCGCCGGTAGGGATGACGCTAATGACCGCCGCGCGGATAGCCGAAGTGCCCTACGAGCGGGCAATTATTGCCTCGCTACCGTTCTACGTCTCGTTTCTGGTGGTGATTGTGCTACTAGCCGCATTTCCAGCGCTTTCCACCTGGATTCCTTCTTTACTCTAATGGGCTACCAGGGGCTGTACGAAGCGTCAGCGAGCTCAGGTCGTTCTCGTCAAGAACCTAAGAACTGTGAACTTAATCATGAAATGCTTTTACCATCCCGACCAAGCTTCTCATGCACCGCCAACGTTTTTACTGCGCGGGCAGCCTGCGCCGTCACCGGAAGGCCCGGTGCGCGCGGAGCTGCTCTCGCAAGGTTTGGCTAGCGTAGGACTTACGCTGACAACGCCTAACGAGGCAGGTTCACCCAAGCTACGTAAGCGCTTAGAGCAGATTCATACGCCGCGCTACCTGCAGTTTTTAGAAACCATTTATGAGCGTTGGCAGAAACTACCTAACGCCGCAGAATTTGTCGCGCCGAATATTCACCCCTGCGGTGGTGGCCATCATTACCCGCGCCACCCGATTGGCCAAGCGGGCTGGCATTTGCACGATATGGCCTGCCCGCTCAGTGCCACAAGCTTTCAGGGCGCGCTGGCCTCCGCTGCGACGGCTGAAGCCGCTGCAGAAGAAGTGCTTAACGGCGCGCCGCGTGCCTACGCACTTTGCCGCCCGCCGGGCCATCATGCGGGGCCTGAGCGCGCCGGTGGCTTTTGCCTACTCAATAACGCCGCGCTGGCAGCCACGGTGCTGCGTGAGCGCTTTGCCAAGGTGGCGATCATTGATGTGGATCTTCATCACGGCAACGGCACCCAGGATATTTTTTATGCCCGCAGTGACGTGTGGACCGGTTCGCTGCACGCCGACCCCAGCGACTTCTACCCGTTTTTTTGGGGCGGCGCCGATGAAGAGGGCTGTGGCGAGGGCTTAGACGCCAACGTCAATTTGCCCTTGCCCGTCGGCAGCGATGGCGAGGTTTTTCTAGATGCGTTGGCGGTGTTAATTGATCACCTTCAGAGCTATGCACCCGATGCAGTGGTAGTGGCGCTGGGGTTAGATGCCCATAAAGACGACCCGTTAGCCGGCCTGAACGTGGAAACCGACGCCTTTGTCGATGTGGGCAAGCGCTTAGCCGCGCTGTCGCTGCCCACGGTGATTATTCAGGAAGGTGGCTACCCTACCGAGCATTTAAGCGTCAACTTGGCCGCCTTTATGCAGGGCTTTGCGCCATGAAGGCAACCGGCTTTTACTGGCATGAGCGCTGCTTTTGGCATGACCAAGGGGCCATAGGCGTGTTTTCCGCACCCGGTGAGTTTTTACAGCCCCAGGCGGCGTCTGAAAGCCCGGAGAGCAAGCGCCGGTTAAAAAATATTCTCGAAGCCAGTGGGCTGATTGATGAACTTCACGTCGTGAAGCCACCGGCAGCGACGGTTGATGATCTGCTGCGTTTTCATACCCCGCGCTATTTAAATTTGCTTCAGGCGGGCGACAAAAGCCAAGGCGGTAACGGTGGCGACTGTGCGCCCTTTATGCCCGGCAGCTGGGCGTCGGCTACTCAGTCGGCGGGTTTAGCGGTGGCGGCTGTTGAGGCGGTAGCGCTGGGCGGCGTAGGCAACGCTTACGCGCTATGCCGCCCGCCTGGCCACCACGCAGAAGCTGATCAAGGCCGCGGTTTTTGTCTGCTGGGCAATATTCCCGTGGCGGTGATGCGCGCCCGCGCCTTGGGGCAGGTGAAGCGCGTGGCGATACTCGATTGGGATGTCCACCACGGCAACGGCCAGCAGGCCGCCTTTTACAGCGAGCCTGAGGTGTTCACGGTGTCGCTCCATCAAGCGGCTAACTACCCGCTGGAAACCGGTAGCTTTGACGAGCAGGGCGAAGGCCCCGGTCTCGGCGCCAATCTTAACTTACCGCTGCCGCCGGGCTGTGGCTTGGGCGCCTACGCGCACGCCATGGAAACGCTGGTACTGCCTGCGCTGGAAGCCTTTGCGCCTGAATTGATTGTCGTGGCCTGCGGCTATGATGCCTGCGCCAAAGACCCGTTAGGCAAAATGTTGCTCAATAGCGAAGCGTTCGCCCGCATGACTGCCCAGCTGAAAGCACTGGCCGAGCGCTGCTGCGAAGGCAAGCTGGTCGTGATACACGAAGGCGGCTACTCGGAGGGCTACGTGCCGCTATGCGGCCACGCGGTTATCCAAATCCTGGCGGGCAGTACGACGACCGTACCCGACCCGCAAAACGATGAAATTGCCGCGTGGGGCTATCAGGCCCTGCAACCGCACCAGCAGGCCTTCATTGAAAGCTGGTGCCAACAGTGGGAGCAAGCAAAACGATGACACCGCTTGATGATCACGATGGCTGGATTTGGCTAGACGGCGAATGGCGTGAGTGGCGCGACGCTAAGGTTCACCTGTTTACCCATACCCTGCACTACGGCATGGGCTGTTTTGAAGGTGTGCGTGCTTATGCAGACGCTACGGCCACGCATCTGTTTCGCGTCGCTGAACACACGCGCCGCTTGGCAGAAAGCGCCCATGCGCTGGACATTCCCCTGCCGTTCAGTGAGGCAGACATCATCACTGCTCAGCGCGAGTGCCTGAGTAAAAATGGCCTAACCAATGCCTACCTAAAGCCCACCGTGTTTTTAGGCTCAGAAGGCTTGGGGCTGCGTGCTCAGGGGCTCAGCACTCACCTGATGGTGGCAGCGTGGGATTTAGGCCCGTACATTTCACCGCAGGCGGCCACCCAAGGGCTGCGGGCGCTTACCTCTTCCTGGGCGCGTCACCATGTCAATATCAGCCTATGCCGCGCCAAGACGAGCGGGCACTACGTTAACTCGATGCTCGCGCTCAATACCGCGGTGAAAGCCGGGTTTGATGAAACCATTATGCTTGACCCAGAAGGCTATGTGGCCGAGGCCTCGGCGGCTAATGTCTTTTTGCTGCGCGACGGCGTGCTACACACGCCGGAAGTGACGTCGTGCCTGCAGGGCATTACCCGGGATAGCGTGATTCAGTTAGCGCAAAAAGTGCTGGGCATTGAAGTGCGTGAGCGGCGGATTACCCGCGATGAGCTATATACCGCCGATGAAGCATTCTTAACCGGCACTGCCGCTGAGATACTGCCGCTGCGCGAGTTGGATGGGCGGCGTATTGGCGCCCGCGCTGGGACGCCACCGGCCAATGAGCCCATCCATCCAGACAGCGTGACGGCTCAGCTGCAAGGCTTATACCGTCAGGCGGTGCGTGGCGAACTGGATGATTTTAGGCATTGGTTAACACAGGCTTAAGCGCTAATCGCAGCCTCTAATGCCGCTAATCTTCCTGGTTCCAGCGCTGCTTGTACGGCGGTAATACGAATGATGTTGGCAAGCGCCGGGTGTGCTAAGCGCGCAACTAACACGCCTTCGGCGAGCAGATGCTGATGCACCTCGGCGGCGAGATCGGCGCTGGGTAGGCGGATGCCAACAAAGTTCGTGGCGCTGGGCAGTACATCGGCACCCAATGCGCGAAAGTGCTCAGCCAACTGCTCCCTGCGTGCTTTCACATCGGCAACGTGCTGGTGGACTTCATCAGAGTGGTCGAGCACCACTTCGGCGGCGGCCAGGGTCAGCGACGATACCGCGTAGTGAATACGCACCTTCATCATCATCGCCAGTACCTTGGGGTCGGCGATGGCATAGCCAATCCGCAAGCCTGCCAAGCCATGGGCCTTGGAAAGTGTACGCAGGCGAATCACACCTTGTATGGCGTTGGCAGCGAACTCGCTGCCTGCATCATCGCGAAAGTCCCCATAAGCTTCATCTAACAGCAGCCAGCAGCTATCGGGCAGCGCGTCGCGCAGCTTAAGGATGGCGCTGTCGCTATGCAAATGGCCGCTGGGGTTATCTGGGTTGGCCAGATACACCAGGCGTGCATTCTCGTTATACGCCGCCGCCGCCAAAGCTTCTAAATCAGGCGCTAGCACGCCCGGTGCTTCATAGTAGCTGGGCTCAACCAAGCGGCATCCCTGGCCAAGCGCAAAATAGCCAAACGTGGGGTAGGTGCCGGCAGTGCAGATGACGGTCGCGCCGGGTTCACAGGTCGTGCGCAGGGCCAGGGCAATAAGGCTGTCGGCGCCGGCATCGACCAGCAGCGTTTCAAGTGCCATACCATGCTGGGCACTCAGGCGCTGGCGCACGCCGAGCGCCTCGGCATCGCCGTAGCAGTAAACGTGTTCGGCTAGGGCATCGCCAAAGTGCTCGCGCAGTGCACGGTGTGGCATGTCCAGGCCTTCGTTAGAGCCCAGTCGATGGGGGATCTCCTTTCCGATGCGGCGCTCTAACACCTTGATGCCAGGAAACGGGTTAACAGGGCCTTCACTGGTTAAGTGCTCGGGATAGCGGGGCATAGCGGTTCCTAAAAGCGATGTCTAAAAGTAATCTCTAAAAACAATCTCTAAAAACAGTAGTAATGATCAGCGTTGGGCGTTTCGTTAAAGCACTTTACCGCGATTCAATAAATTGAGCGGGTCTAGTGCTTGCTTGAGGGTTTGCATCAACTCGATCTCGGCGCTGGCACGGCAGGTGCTTAGCCACGGGCGCTTTTCTAGGCCAATGCCGTGTTCCGCGGACACCGATCCGCCAAGTGCGGTCAGCGGCTCATAAACCATGGCTTCGACTTCACGGCGAATCTCGATGGCATCGTTGCCCGTACTCACGGAAATATGCAGATTGCCATCGCCTAAGTGGCCAAACACCACTAGCCGTGCCTCTGGCCAGCGCTGCGTTAGCTGCGTTTCCAGCGCGACGGTGTAGCGCTGCATATCGGCAATCGGCAGGCTAACATCGAACGTAAATACCGGCGCTAGGCCTTTAACGAGTCCTTCAATGTCTTCACGAGCGGCCCATAGCCCATCACGCTGGGCGTGAGACTGGGCGATCACCGCATCGACAATCAGTTCGCTTTCGAGCGCGCTTTCCAATGCTTCGCTGAACTGGTTGGCATTGCGCTCAGCGTCGCTGCCCAACGACTCAATGATGACATAGAAGGGGTGATGCGTTGGAATCGGCGGGGTATGGCGCCCCAGCGTGTCTGTCAGCAGGCGGTAGTGGTTTTGCCACATGACCTCAAAGGCGCCGAGGCTACCGCCTAGCGCTTTGCCCATATGGCTGAGCAGGCCGGTTAGTGCTTCAAACGAAGGGCAGGCGACCATCGCCGTCTGCTCGCTAGGTGTTGGCGGCTGCAGGCGCAGCACGGCGCGGGTCACAATGCCCAGGGTGCCTTCGCTGCCGATAAACAGCTGCTTTAAATCGAATCCTGCATTGTTTTTGAGCATGCGATTCATCGAGCTAACCACACGGCCATCGGCCATCACCGCTTCCAGGCCGAGCACCTGCTGGCGCATCATGCCGTAGCGAATCACCCGCACGCCGCCTGCATTGGTGGCGATATTGCCGCCGATCGTACAACTGCCTCGGGCGCCAAGATCCAGCGGAAACTGCAGGCCGACTTCTCGCGCTGCTTCTTGCACCCGCTGCAGCGGTGCCCCGGCTTGCACGCTGAGCGTGCCGCCGACTTGATCAATCTCTTCAATGGCGCTCATGCGCTCAAGCGAGATTACCAGCTCGTCAGGGCTTGCTTCAGCACCGTGGACTAAGCCCGTTACTCCGCCGTGAGTGACTACCGGCTGCTGCACCTCATAACAGGCGCGCATGACCGCAGCCACCTGCTCGGTGTTTGCAGGTCGAACGAGCGCCCCTGCCTGGCAGGGCGCGCCGGTCATCCAGTCGACGCTGCGGCTGTGCACATCGTTGCCGGTCAATACATGGGCAGGGCCAACAATGGCACGCAGTGCCTCCAGGGATATCTGCATTGGTTATCCTTACTGATGAGTAAATAGGCGCGGCTATGAGTGCTTAAGCCGTCGCTGCTACAGGCGCTTCACGGCCTGGAATCGCCTTAAGAAGCGCTTGAGTATACGCTTCGCGCGGAGCGAGAAATATTTGCTCAGCGCTGCCTTGCTCAACAATGCGGCCATGCTGCATGACAACAATACGATCGCAAATATGCGCCGCCACCCGCAGGTCGTGAGTGATAAAGAGCAGCGACAAAGAAAGGCGCTGCTTTAGTTCTTCAAGCAGCTCCAATACCTGAGCCTGAATGGACACATCCAGCGCCGAGACGGCTTCGTCTGCGACGATCAGTTCGGGGTTGAGCGCCAGCGCTCGGGCAATACCAATCCGCTGGCGTTGGCCGCCGGAAAATTCATGCGGAAAGCGCTCCACGGCGCTGGCGCCCAAACCGACCAAGTCTAATAGCTCGCCGGCCTGTTTAAGCGCCGCGGCTTTGGGCGTGCCGTTGGCAATCGGCCCCTGGGCAATCGCCATGCCTACCTTGGTGCGTGGGTTGAGCGAGGCGTAGGGGTCTTGAAAAATCATCTGTACCCGGTGGCGCTCACGGCGCAGCGCATCGCCTTTAAGCTGGGAAAGATTAACGCCATCCAGCAGCAGCTCGCCGCTGTCAGGGTGCTCCAAACGCACCACGCAGCGCCCTAATGTGGATTTTCCCGAGCCAGATTCGCCCACAATGCCCACTGTTTCGCCGCGGGCGAGGGTAAGCGAGACATCTTCCAGAGCGCGCACTTCCCGGGCAGGCTTAAACAGCCCGCCCCGGGAGCGAAAGACTTTATTGAGCTGTTTAATCTCCAGTAGCGGGGCAACTTGGCTGCTCTCTCGATGAGGCGGCACCGCATTGCTGGGGATGGCTGCAATCAGCGCTTGCGTATAGCTATCCTGTGGCTTTTCAAGCACCGCTTTTGCTTCGCCTAACTCAACAATCTTGCCGTGGCGCATCACGCAGACCCGGGTGGCGATTTCGGCCACCACGCCAAAGTCGTGGGTGATAAACATCACTGACATGCCGCGGCGGCTTTGCAAATCGCGAATCAACTCGAGAATCTGCGCCTGGGTGGTCACATCCAGCGCCGTGGTAGGTTCGTCGGCAATCAGAATAATGGGTTCCAGCGCCAACGCCATGGCGATCATTACCCGCTGTCGCTGGCCACCGGAAAGCTCGAACGGGTAGGCGCGAATGGCCTTTTCCGGCTGTGGAATGCCCACTTCGATCAGCAGCGCCAGGGCGCGGGCCTGACGCTCTTTGGCAGTGAACTGGCCGTGGGCTTCAAAAACCTCGGCAATTTGCGCACCTACCCGCATCAAGGGGTTGAGGGCGGTCATCGGCTCCTGAAAAATCATGCCGATTTTGAGCCCGCGCAGGGCCCGGTGCTGCTTCTCGGTCAGAGCGAGCAGGTTCTGACCCTCAAACAAAATCTCGCCCTGGGTGGCGCGCACGCCCTTGGGTAGCAGCCCCATCACGGCGTTGGCGGCCATCGACTTACCAGAGCCGGATTCGCCCACCACGCACATTATTTCCCCCCGTTTTACGTCGTAGCTAACATCTTCTACTGCCAGCGCGCGATCCGCCCCTTTGGGGAGCGCAATATTAAGGTCGCGAATGCTAAGGACGGTTTCTGTTGATGCTTTATTCATAACAAGCTCTCCAGCCATAACAAACGCCTAGCGCTCGCGGGATAGTTTGGGGTTCAAGGCATCATCTAAACCTTCACCGACGAGATTGAGCGCCAGCACGGTGAGCAGAATGGCTACCCCAGGAAAGAAGCTCAGCCACCACGCTTGGCGAATCACCGTGCGCGCCGCACCAATCATATAGCCCCAGGACATCACGTTCGGGTCGCCCAAGCCGAGAAACGACAGCGCCGACTCCAACAAAATCGCGGTGGCCACCATTAGTGATGCCAGCACGATAATCGGTGACAGCGTATTGGGCAGAATCTGACGCAGAATGATCGTGCTGTTGGTCTGGCCCACCAAGCGTGCGGCCTCGACATATTCACGGTTGCGTAGCGACATAAACTCGGCGCGTACCAAGCGCGCTACCGGCGGCCAACTGACAATCGCAATCGCCAGCACAATCGAGGTGATGCTGGGCTGCATAATCGCCACTAGCACAATCGCCAGCGCAAAGTTGGGGATGGTCTGAAAAAACTCGGTAAAGCGCATCAAAATATCGTCAATGATTCCGCCGTAGTAACCGGCAATAGCACCCAGTGGAACGCCAATCAGCAGCGCCACGCTGGTCGATACCAGCCCAATTAACAGCGATACCCAGGCGCCGTGCATAATGCCTGCCGCCACGTTGCGGCCCATGGTATCAGTGCCAAGCGGAAAGCCATCTTGCGAAAGCGGCGGCAAAAAGGGCCGCTGGACCATGCGCCAAGGGGATTCAGGGAATAGCAGCGGGGCGAGAATGGCCATGGCGATGATCGATAGCAGAATAATCAGCCCCACCAGGGCGCCACGGTTTTGCGCGAAGCGTGCGAAAAAGCTCATGCGGCCCCCTTCTTGATGCGTGGATCAGCCAGGCTGTAGACCAAATCGGTGATGATATTGAAGACGATAACCAAGGCCGCCGAGAAGAAGAAAATCCCCAGTAGCAGGTTGTAGTCACGCTGCTGCAGGGCTTCGAACATCAGCCGCCCGATGCCCGGCCAGGCAAACACGGTTTCGGTCAGGATCGCACCACCGACCATCTGCCCCGCCTGCAGGCCCGCTAATGTGATGATCGGCAGCAGGGCGTTACGCAACACATGACGGCGCTGAATAATGCTGGGCTTCAAGCCTTTCGCGCGGGCGGTTTTAACGTAATCCTGCTGGGCAGCGTCCAGCATCGAGGTGCGGGTCATACGGGTGTAAATCGCCATAAAGAACAGCGCTAGGGTCGTGGCGGGCAGTACTAGGTGTTTAGCAACATCGAGGATTAAAGCAAAGCCCGTATGCCCAGCACCTACGGTGTAAAGGCCATAGGCGGGCAGCCAGCCGAGATATACCGAAAACACCACCACCGACATTAGCGCCACCCAAAACAGCGGCGTGGCATAGAAGATCAGCGCCAGCGCCATAATGATCGAGCCTGAGGGTTTTTTAACCCGTGCGGCGGCCATGGAGCCCGCCACAATGCCCAGCACGAGTGACAGCACAAAGGCGGTGCCGGTGAGCAGAAGGGTGGCGGGTAAACGATCCATAATCAGATCAAACACCGGGACGCCCAGCCGGTAGGAGTAGCCAAAATCGAGCACGGCGATACCTGATACATAGCGCCACAGCTGCACATACATGGGTTGATCGAGGCCAAAGCGCTCGCGCAACTGAGTAAGAAATTCCTGGTCGGCGGCACCCGCTTCACCGGCCAGAATGGCGGCCGGGTCACCCGGGGCCAACTGAATCAATAGGAAATTAAAAATAATGATTAAAAACAGAATGATAACGGCTTTTAGTAGCCGCATAGCAATTAAGCGAGCGTAAACCATAGACACCTTCCTGACAGATACCTTCATGACATGGCAGAATCGCCCAGGTCGCTCGTGCTACCTGGGCAGAGTGTTGGTTTAGCGGTCTAACCAAGCATCTTTAAAGCCGTCATTAACGCCTACGCCGGAGGTGACTAGGTTCTGCACATCGCAGCGGTAGAGTGTTGGGAAACCCAGTTCCATCAGCCAGCCGACTGGAACGTCCTCATGCAGAATTTCCTGCACTTCGCGGTAGAGCGCTTCGCGTTCTTCATCAGGGAAGGCGGTGGCAGCCTCGTTAAACAGTTCATCAACGCGCTCGTTCTCGTAGCCTTCAACGTTGTTCCAGGGTGAGCCTTTGGCGATATTGTCCGATAGATAGTTACGCGCAATACCGAGTGCCGGGTCGCCGTACTGGAACAGGTAAGTAAAGGCGAGATCGTAATCCCAATCGCCCAGGCGCTGGTTCCAGCCGCCGACATCGGTGGCTTGAGTGCGCACGTTAATGCCCACTTCACGCAAACTCTGCTGAACAGCTTCGGCCCAGCGCGTCCAGGTTTCGCCGTAGGGCAGCGGTAGGATGGTAATCTCCTCGCCGTCGTATTCCATCTCTTCAAGTAGCTCGCGGGCACGATCAGGGTTGTGGTCGTAAGGATTAAGGCCATCGTGTTGGAAGCGGGCATTAGAGCCGAAGGCAGAAAGCGGCACATTGCCCAGGCCGTTCCACAGCACATCGCGAGCAAATTCGCGGTCCATGGCGTACATCACCGCTTGGCGGAAGCGTTTGTCGGCTGTTGGGCCTTCACGGTTATTCATCCATAGCATGGCGAACGGGCTGAAATATTCATGGCCCTCTTCGGTCATGCAGACGTTATCCATCTCGGCTAGGCGGGGAATATCGAAGTTCTCGACGGTACCGCTGGGAAGCACATCAATGGTCTCGTTCTCGAACGCCACTGCGCGGGAAGCGCCGTCAGGAATGATGTGCCAGTTCACGCCGTCCAGGTAGGGCAGGCCGTCTTCGTAATAGTCTTCGTTTTTGACCAGCTCGATCACCGTGCCGCGTTCCCAGTTGGAGAACTTGAACGGGCCGGTGCCAATGGGGTGGTCGTTGTGCTCGTTATTACGGAAATCAGTGCCGGCGTAGAGGTGCTCGGGCACCATGGTGAAGGTGCCCGCTTCAAAAGAGAGCAGGAACGGGCCAAAGGGTTGAATCAGGGTAAAGACCACGGTGTGGTCGTCGGTGGCTTCGATACTTTCTACATGCTGTAACACGGCCCGCGCGCTGGGGTTCAACTCGCGGTGGAAGATATCGGCGGAGAACACCACATCATCAGCGGTAAAGGCTTCGCCGTCGTGCCAGGTAACGCCTTCACGCAAATGGAAGGTGTAGGTACGGCCATCGTCGCTGACCTCCCATGACTCCGCCAGTTGTGGCATGGGTTCAAGGTTGGTGGAGTAGCGCAACAGGCCTTCGTAAATATTGCCCGCTACGGTGCGCGTGGGGGCATTTTGCACCATACCTAGCACCAAGCCTGGCGGCTCTGGCTGAATAATCGTGTTAACAGTTCCCCCTTGCTTTGGCTCATCAGCCAGGGCGGCAGAGGTAAAGGCGAGTGCTGCAGCGGAAATAGCCAACGCTAAAGTTTTTTTCATGCTTCCTGCTCCTCAGTTATTAGCACGTAATGAGTTTACGTAGTCGTTAGGCGAGCGAGGCGTGGCGTGTTAGGCCCAGTTGTGATGTTTGTTATAGGCCTTCTTTGAAAATAGCAGCATGTGGTAAAACTGTCGACAGTCGGCAATCGTTCGTCGACAAGGAGGTTTTTTTCGTCATACTGAAGAAAACGCGTCATACCCCGAGAGTAACGTTTATGGTCTCATCAACGGTGCCTCCCAAGGCCTTTATTCAACAGCAAAACTTAGCCGAGCAAGTTGCCGACTACTTGACTCAAGCGATTGTTAAGCAGCATTTTTTACCCGGTGAACGGCTTTCAGAAGTGCAGCTTTCCCGCGACTTGGGCGTTAGCCGTGCACCGGTGCGTGAGGCGGCGCGCCTGTTGGAAAGCCGCGGGCTGCTGATCTCAAAACCCCGCCGCGGCTTTTTTGTAAGGGCGTTGAATGCCGTTGAACTCGAAGATGTCTTTGATTTTCGGCTGTGCCTGGAGCGCCATGCGATTCATCGCCTAGTTGGCCGCTATACGCCCGATGCCCAGCGCGCGTTAAAGCAACAAGTAGAGGTGCTATGTGAGGCCGCCGCCGGTAACGACGGCACGCGGCGTATTGAAGAAGATCTGCAGTTTCATCGCTTAATGCTGCATTACGCCGGTAATGAGCGGCTGCTGCGCGCTTTTGATGACTTGAGCCACGAGCTGCGCCTCTGCATCACCCTAATTACCAAAACCCATGAAGCCCCCGACACCATCGCCACCAGTCACTTTAAGCTGCTTGACGCGCTGGATAGCGGCAGCCCAGCCGCCTGCCGTGAGGCGATTGACTACCACATAGGCGTTGCTCGCAAATTCGTAGTCAAGGGTGTGGGCGAAGCCGGAGAGCATGCCGATGAAGACGTTCTTTCACGATGATCAATTGCTTCATCAGCCGCAAACCTACTTCTCCCGCGGGAAGATGCGCACTCCCCAGGAAATGCCGGAGCGGGCCACTCAGCTGCTGGCGGCGGCCAATCAGTTAGGATTTGATATTCAAGCGCCCGTGGATCATGGAGTAGCGCCAATAAGGGCGGTGCACTCGCTGCCCTATCTGCGCTTTCTTGAAAGTGCCTATCGGCGCTGGCGCACGCTTGACGAAGACTGGGGGGAAGAGGTCATCTCCAACATCTTCGTGCGCTCGCCCAACGCCCTGCGCGGGATATTGGCAGAAGCCGCACGCTACCTGGCAGACGGCAGCGCACCGGTGGGCCAGCACACCTGGCGGTCGGCTTACTGGTCAGCGCAAAGCGCGGTGGCCGGTGCCGAGGCCCTGCTGGCTGGTGAGCGGTTTGCCTATGCGCTATCGCGCCCGCCCGGGCATCATGCAGGCATCGACTCCGCCGGTGGCTTTTGCTTCCTCAACAACGCCGCCATTGCCGCGCAGCATCTTAAAACGCGCTACCCGCGCATCGTGGTGTTAGACCCCGATATGCATCATGGGCAGGGTATTCAGGAAATTTTCTACCAGCGCGACGATGTGCTGTATATCTCGATCCACGGCGATACCACTAACTTCTACCCGGCGGTGACGGGCTTTGAAGACGAGCGCGGGCAAGGCGCGGGGGTGGGCTATAACCTCAACCTGCCGATGCCACACGGTTCACCGGAGTCGGTGTTTTTTGATCGCATGGAACAAGCCTGCCAAGCCATTCGTCTATTTGAACCCGATGCAATAGTGCTGGCGCTGGGATTCGACATTTACGCGCTTGACCCCCAAGCCAAGGTGACTGTTTCAACCCCAGGGTTTTGTGAGCTAGGCCGTAAAGTAGCCGGCTTGAACGTACCCACGCTGGTGGTGCAGGAAGGCGGATATTACCTTGAAGGGTTGGAAGCCAACGCGGTGAGTTTCTTTGAGGGGTTGCTGGGCATCGCTTGATACTTGTGGCAATGCCGAATCCAAACGCTCGATAAGAGTAAGACAAGCTATCAATGTGTCTGGCAAGATAGTCGCCTTCTTTGATCAGCAAAACGATTCGATCAGCAAACGAAAGGACACGGCATGGCCCACCTGCTACGTATCGTGATGATTCACGGCCACCTGGAAGGGGTGGTGGAACTGAGTGTGGACGGCCACACCAATATTTGCGGCACCAACGCCTCCGGTAAAACCACGCTGCAGCGCCTGGTGCCGGTGTTTTATGGCGAGCTACCCAATAAGGTCGTGCCCAAGACGCGCATGAAGTTCGATGCGTTTTATTTGCCCCATCGCAATAGCTACCTAGTGTACGAATATCGCCGTGAAGCGGGCAATATCTGCCAGGCGGTACTGACCCGCAAAACGGAAGGCGGGGTGGAGTACCGCTTTGTCGGCGGGCCTTACCAGCCGGAAGATTACTTGGTGGAGAGCGAAGCGGGCGTAGCCGCGCTGGACTACACCCAGTGGGCCAGCGGCCTGCGCCGCAGCGGCACGCCCGTTTCTCCCAAGCTGGGCGCGACCTCTGAATTTCGTTCGGTGATCCAGAACGACTTTACCCAACTGCACGGCAACAGCCGCGACGGCCTCAAGCTGCGCCAGATCGCCGCGCAGTTCAGCCTGGTCAAACCCGAGCGGCGTATCCGTCATATCGAAAAGCTGGTCTCGGCGGTGCATGCCAAAGAGGGCAAGATGGATACC
>NZ_JBQDLQ010000058.1:0-22354 GCF_052095695.1 Halomonas sp. | reverse complement strand
ATCACCGAAACCGGCACTGCCAGCAACGGGATGATAGAGGCACGCCAGGTTTGCAGGAACAGCATGACCACCAACACCACCAGCAGCACGGCTTCCAGTAGAGTAGCTATCACTGACTTTATAGAATCATTAACAAAGATCGTGGTGTCATAAACCGCTTCATACTCAACGCCTTCCGGGAACTGTTCGGACAACTCGTCCATGGTGGCGATGACCTGCTCGCGAATCTCCAGCGCATTGGCCCCTGGGGCCTGGAAGATTCCTATACCTACCGCGTTCTGGCCGTCGAGCTGCGAACGCAGTGTATAGTTCCCTGCTCCCATTTCGAGCCTAGCCACATCCGAAAGCCTGAGTAATTCGCCGCTGTCACCACGGCTCAGCACGATATCGCCAAATTCTTCCACCGTTTCCAATCGCCCACGGGCGTTGATCAGGGTGAGAAAGTCACTATCTTCAATCGGTTCGGCCCCCAACTGCCCAGCGGAGACCTGCACATTCTGTTCGCGCATGGCGCCCACCACGTCACTGGCCGTCAGGCCGCGGGCCGCTATTCGATCAGGATCGAGCCACGCCCGCATGGCGTAGTCCCCGCCACCGAAAATTTGCGCATCCCCTATCCCTTCGAGCCGGGCCAGACGATCGCGGACATTCAGCCGTACATAGTTACGCAGGTAAAGGGTGTCGTATTCACCGCTGGGTGAGGTCAGGTGAACGACCATCAGAAACGTGGGTGACTGCTTCTGGGTGGTTACACCTTGACGACGCACGGCTTCCGGCAGCCGGGCCTCGGCCTGGCTAACGCGGTTCTGCACCCGGACCGCGGCCTCCTCGGCATCGGTACCGGGGCGGAAGGTGACGGTCATCTGCAACACACCGTCAGAACCAGAGACAGACTTGAGGTACATCATGTCCTCAACGCCATTGATGGCCTCTTCCAACGGCGTGGCGACCGTCTCGGCGATCTCCTTCGGGTTAGCCCCGGGGTAGACCGTGCGAACAACCACGGAGGGCGGCACTACATCCGGGTACTCACTGATCGGCAGGTTGGGAATGGAGATCAGTCCCACCACAAGAATAATGATCGACAACACCGCCGCAAAAATCGGTCGGTCCACGAAGAAACGGGAGAAGTTCATGGCGGCTTACTCTTCCCTGGCAGCAATGGTGGGTTGTGTATCAGCCGCCGGGGCGGTCGCTACGCTTTGCGGGCTCACTTCCATTCCGGGGAAGAAAACTTTTTGCACGCCATTAACGATCACTCGATCACCCGCTTGAAGCCCGTCGGTGATGACTGTGCGTTCTGCCACCTGCCGCCCTGTGGTTACCTGGCGCTGCTCTGCCAGGTTATTCTCATTGACGACATAGACGTAGCGGCGATCCTGATTGGTCAGCACTGCCTTACGATCTACCAGTAATGCTTGCTCTAAACGAGCGACCGGCATTTCGACCCGCGCAAACTCCCCTGGTCGAATGCGGCCATCCGGGTTGGCCAGCACCGCCCGAAACTGCAAAGTACCTGTGTTGGGGTTCAAACGGTTGTCGATAAAGTCCAGAGTACCCGTGTACTGGCGCTCCGGGTCACCGCCCAGCTCAATCGTTAGGCTGTTCGGCGCGTCACTAATCAGGAGTGCCTGGCTGGCAAATGCGGCCTGCTCGTCCGCTTCGAAGTAGACGTGTACCGGATCAATGCTCACCAGCGTGGTCAACAGGCTCTGATCAGCGTTGGCCAGATTACCCAGGGTCACCATGGCCCGACCGGCGCGACCACTGACGGGCGTCGTAATGCGGGTGTATTCCAGGTCCAGCTCGGCGGTATCCAATGCGGCTTCGGCGGCATCCACCATGGCGCGGGCATTACTCAGGGCCGATTGACGCTGGTCATGCACCTCTTGAGAAATGGCTTGACGGCCAAGCAATACCCGGGCGCGCTCGGCTTCGCTGCCCGCCTGGGCAAGTTGGCTCCTGGCCTGGGCAAGATCCGCCTGGGCGGCGCCAACACGCGCCTGATAAGGCCGTGGATCAATCAGGAACAGCAGATCCCCCTGCTCTACCAGCTCGCCCTCCTCAAAGGCCACTTCCTGGATATAGCCACTCACCCGGGCTCTTAACTCGACCGTTTCTGCGGCTTCCACCCGGCCGGTAAATGACTCACTCAACACCACAGGCTGAGCAACGATTTCCGCTACGTCGACTTCCGGCGGTGGCGGCGATGATGGCGCTGCCGTCTCCTCGCTCTGAGCCTCGCACCCGGTCAGCAAGGCTGTTAGTAGCAGTAACGGGATCAACGTCCTGCTACTAGCAAAGCGGGTTCTTTGAGACAGACTTCCCATGATGACGTGCTCCAATGGCTACCGGCATCCGATAGCAGCGTTCGTGATATAGATGGGTACCGCGTTGGCAGTTATGTCGTCGGTTAAGCGGCATGAGGTACGACCAGCTACCAAGCACCGACCAGATAATCAGCTAACATAGATGAAGGAAGAGCATGGGAGGTATCAGGTTCCTGCGGGAAGATTGCCTAATTCTGTCGTGGCGAGAAAAAGGGTTACCAAGGCGTACACGTCAAGAGACTGACCTATTTCGGTGCATAGTCACAATGACGATGCCATGACACTTAGTATGAATTGTCGGTTTCTACGGGGTGATTGCCTGATTCTGCAAAATCAACCGAAAAGCCTTCGATTCCTCAAGCGAAGACCTATACTGCGAACTGTTAAGGAGGAGAGCCAGTGACCGTTATCGCGCCTGATCAGATCGCCTATTGTACCGAAAGTCTGCCACAGCAATTAAGCCAAGTCGCTCGCCGTTGGGCGTTCTCAGAAGGGCTCCAGGACACCGCGATTGCCGAGGTGCAACTGGTGCGCGCTGACGCACACACCAGTTTTCACTGCGCCGTGTATGAGCCCTGTTTGTGCTTTGTCATTCAGGGCAGCAAGACCGTACTACTGGGCGACAAGGAGATCGTCTACACCGGCCCCAGCTACATGGGTAGCGCCGTTCACCTCCCAGTGGTGGGCAGAATTGACTATGCCACTCCAGAAAAACCCTTCCTGGCAGTAAAGGTCTCGGTGGATCCTCAGGAGGTCGCGGGGCTGATACTGGAACTGGGTGACAAAGCGCCGCCTGCCGGGAATGATGCTATCTGCTCCGAGATGGACTGCGGCTTAAAATCGGCCCCTATGGATGCACGTATGCAGGGCGCGCTCTATCGACTACTGAGTCTGCTCGACTCACCAGAAGATATTAAGGTGCTTTCGCCCTTGGCCCGTCGAGAACTGATTTATCGGGCATTGATGGGCGCCATGGGACCTCACATGCGCAGGTTTGCCGCCTCAGATTCCCAGGCTAACCGGGTTTCTCGAGTCATCTACTCCCTCAAGGAAAACTTTACCCAGCCTCTACGGATCCGCGAGCTCGCCGCCGCCGCCAATATGAGCGAGTCGACGCTGTACCACAGCTTCCGAGAAGTCACACGCATGTCGCCACTTCAGTATCAGAAGAAACTCCGTCTGCACGAGGCCCGACGACTCATGCTGGCTGAGGGGCTCGAGGCGGCCACCGCCAGCTACCGAGTGGGTTATGAAAGCCCTTCCCACTTCAGCCGCGAATACAGCCGTATGTTCGGCGCCCCACCGCGCGCTGATGTTAGCCAGCTTCGAGCAGCCAGGTCAGCACCGCTGCCCGCTTAGTCAACGTATGGTTTAACCACTCACCGGCTCCCCGACCTTCCGACACGCCCTGACGCTTTCCGCCAGCTCGCTGACCAAGCCGTGCACCCGCTCTACAGCGTCGTCGGGAGTGTTGGCGTGTTCAATACAATCAACCAGTGCGGAGCCCACCACGACGGCATCACTGTAGCGGCCAATGGTGGCGGCCTGCTCGGCGGTGCGAATACCAAAGCCGACGGCAATGGGTAGCTCGGTATGTTCACGCAGTTGACCTACTGCAGCTTCAATCCGTTCCGGCGTTGTTGCATTACCGCCAGTGACACCAGCCACGGAGACGTAATAGATAAATCCAGAAGCATTCGCTAGTACCTTGGGCAAACGTTTAGCGTCTGTGGTCGGCGTCGCTAGGCGGATAAAATCGATACCGTGCTGGGCCGCTGGTGTGCAGAGCTCGTCGTCATGCTCAGGGGGAAGATCCACCACGATCAGGCCATCGACGCCGGCGAGGGCTGCGTCGGTTAAAAAGCGCTCGACGCCATAGCAGTAAATGGGATTGTAGTAGCCCATCAGCACAATGGGCGTGGTGCTATTCTCTTCACGGAAGCGGCGCACCATTTCCAGCGTTTTGGCTTGGGTTTGGCCATTTTCCAGGGCGCGAAGCGCGGCTTTTTGAATCGCAGGGCCATCAGCCATCGGGTCGCTGAATGGCATACCGAGTTCGATGATGTCTACCCCTGCTGCGGGCAGCCCATGCAGCAGTCGCTTGGAGGTTTCGGCGTCCGGATCACCTGCCGTTAGGTAGCTGATCAGCGCTGGGCGGTTTTGCTTCTTGAGAGCAGCAAAGCAAAGTTCAAGACGAGAGGTATGGGGCATGACGTTCTCCAGTGTTGCGATCATAGCTGTTTAACCCCGAATTTTTCACCAAGATGATGGGCGACGCTCATCATGTCCTTGTCACCACGGCCACTGAGATTGACCACCATCAAGTGCTCGCGGGGCAGCGTTGGTGCGCGCTTGGCCACTTCGGCTAAAGCGTGGGCGGTTTCCAGGGCTGGAATAATGCCCTCCTGGCGGCAGCAGATCTGAAACGCTTCCAGCGCTTCGTCGTCAGTGGCCGAAACGTACTCAACCCGCCCCTGCTCATGGAGCCATGCGTGCTCGGGCCCAATGCCGGGATAATCCAGCCCGGCGGAAATCGAGTGCGCGTCGATAATCTGGCCATCTTCGTTTTGCAGCAAGTAAGTGCGGTTGCCGTGTAGCACGCCAGGGGTGCCGCCGTTCAGGCTGGCCGCGTGCAGGCCACTTTCAACGCCTTTGCCGCCCGCTTCTACGCCGATCATCGTTACCTCGGGCTCATCAAGGAATGGGTGAAACAGCCCCAGGGCGTTGGAGCCCCCGCCAATACAGGCCACCAGCGAATCCGGCAAGCGGCCATGCTTTTCAAACATTTGGCTGCGGGTTTCGTGGCCAATGACCGCTTGGAAGTCGCGCACCATGGCCGGGTATGGGTGCGGCCCCGCCACGGTGCCAATAATGTAGAAGGTGTCGTCGACATTCGTTACCCAGTCGCGCAACGCCTCGTTCATGGCGTCTTTTAGCGTGCCGGTGCCCGAGGTAACAGGGATCACTTCCGCGCCCAACAACTTCATGCGGAATACGTTGGGCTGCTGACGTTCGATGTCGGTTGCCCCCATGTAAATGACACACGGTAGGCCAAAGCGCGCCGCAACCGTGGCAGTGGCGACACCGTGCATGCCAGCACCGGTTTCGGCGATGATGCGCTTTTTGCCCATCTGCTTGGCCAACAACACCTGACCGATGCAGTTGTTAATCTTGTGCGCGCCGGTGTGATTCAGTTCTTCGCGCTTCAAATAGATACTCGCCCCACCAAAGTGCTCGGTCAGCCGCTCAGCAAAGTAGAGTGGGCTTGGCCGACCCACATAATCACCCTGAAAGTAGGCAAGCTGGCGCTTAAACTCAGGGTCGTTTTTGGCGGTGGCGTATTCGTCTTGCAGCTCTAAAATCAGCGGCATCAGCGTTTCCGCGACAAAGCGTCCGCCGAAACTGCCAAACATGCCATTGCCATCAGGCAGGCTGGTAGACAGGTTTATGGGTGTATTCATTACGACCTCGAATGCCATTTGGGTACGCTGTGGATAGCCTTGAAAGTAACCCAGGCGTTCACCGATAAAAATCGATAAGATGGCAGCCATCTGTGAGTTTTACTCAACTATCAGTCAGGACGTTATATGCAAAACAGCATGCCACCGCTTAGCGCCCTACGTGCCTTTGAAGCCGCTGCCAGGCTGGGTAGTGTGACCGCGGCTGCCGATGAGCTAAACGTTACCCATGGCGCTGTTAGCCGCCAGCTAAAGAGCCTTAATGAGCATTTTGGCGTGACACTGTTCACTAAAGCGGGCCGTGGCATTGTGCTTACACCGCATGGCGAAAAGCTTCAAAGCGGAGTCGGTGAGGCGTTCGCTCGCCTCAAGGATAGTTGCACAGCGCTCAAGCATGATGTGGAAGAAGCGCCCTTCACGCTCGCATGCCCTGGCAGCTTGCTGGCCCGGTGGTTGATTCCCAGGCTGGATCGCCTGCACCGCGAGCAACCAGAATTAAAACTGCAAGTCGTCGTGAGCGAAACAGAGCAACCCGGCGCGCATACGGATGCCAATGCCACTCTGGCGTTTTCCGAGCCGCCCTGGCCCGCGGATGTGGAGGTATTTGAGCTAATGCCGGAACAGATCTGCGCGGTAGCAAGCCCCCAACTGATGGCACACATCGACTCCACCAAGCCAGAAACACTATTTACCAACACGTTGCTGTACACCGCTTCCCGACCCCAGGCCTGGCCGCAATGGGCCAACGCCCAAGGGCTTGAATTGACACAACTGGAAACGGCGCTCAATAAAGGCCAAGGGTTTGATCACCTCTACTACTTAATGGAAGCCGCAGTGGCAGGCTTGGGCGTGGCGATTGCCCCTCGCCTGTTGGTGGAAGACGACCTAAAGAGTGGGCGGCTGATCGCGCCCTGGGGGTATATCGAAACGCCTGCCAGACTCTGCTTGTGGTTACCTAAACACATTAATAGCCGCCGCAGCGAGCCACTAGCTGAATGGCTTAAGCGGGAACTGATAGAGGGGAACGGATAGACGGGCACTGATACTTTTCAAGGTTATCCTTTCTGCACAATCAAATAAGTATGCAATTCCGGGTGCTGGTCGTACTCCAGATGTTTGCACACCGTACCTAATTTCATGAGTAAGGATAAGAAGCCATTGGTGCCAAGCGAGGAGTAGCAGACTTCTGGCCCCATAAAGTTATCCGTATGCTCGCCGGGTTCATCTGTGCCGCCGAAAGAGAAGATAAACACACCCCCTTCGTTCAGGCTATTGATGATCTTCGTGATGACACTCTCTTGCTGCGCCAGCGGAATATGCCAAATGCTGTCCCAGGCGGTGATGAGGTCGTATTTTCCCGGCAGTTGCCATTGGCAAATATCCTGGTGGTGAAAGGTCACATCAGGGTGCTTCTGCTTAGCGAGGCGCAGCATTTCGGCGGAAATATCCACGCCTTCGGGGGTAAATCCTTCCCGTTGAAGCAGGCCGATAAAACGGCCTGTACAGCCACAGCCGATATCCAGCGCCTTACCTCGGTTTTTAACAAACGACAGTGCCCTTTTATGCGCCTCCATGCCGTTGGCGAGATTGAATTTCTCGCTTTGCCAGAGATGGGTGATCTGGTCGTAAGCGCTGCCAATATCGATAGGATTCATGGGCAAGCTTATCCAATGATCTCGCCAATCGAGCGTTTGCCATCCAGTAGCAGATACTCCTGATTGACCACATCTGTTTTTTGCACAGCGTGAAGTAGCGCATGGGCTACGTTTGCTCGTGAGACTTGGTTGTCGCCTGCTTCCTCCAGTGAACTGGCAAACTTCTGACTCGCGGCTTCATCGGTAAAACGCCCAGGCTTGAGAATGACGTAAGGCATACCGCTGTTGCGAAGGTAGGCATCAGCAGCAAATTTCGCGGCCATGTAGGGGCGCATTTTCTCGGGTGCTTCCAATGGCTTTTCTGCACGCATGGCGCTGATCATCAGGTAGCGAGAGAGACTTTTTTGCTTGGCGATATCAGCCGTGCGAATGGCACCGTAAAGATCAATCATCAGGGTTTTATCCGGACCTGCGTGAGGGCCAGAGCCAGCAGTAAAGACCACTTGATCACAGCCTTTGAAAGCGTGTTCAAACTCACCCTCTAGGTCGGCGATGACAGTGCTAATATCGCGCTCTTTAAACCACGTCGCCTGCTCTTCACTTCGGATCATCGCCTTGATAGACGTTCCTGCCTGCTGTGCCAACTCGCAAAACTGTCTGCCAATCTGTCCGTTCGCGCCAATCACTAACGTTGTCATTACGACTCCTTGCGAATGAGTTATTTGTTAATATGTGCAGGCACCTGGGCATAATTCAACCTATTGCTGATTCATTTTCCCCCTGCATTTACTTACCTACGTTAAGACCTTCATAGAGTCGATGGCCCCGCAGCGAGCCACTGGCAGAATGGCTTAAGCGTGAGCTTGAGGTGATGAAGCTATAATGAATCAGTGAGCGCTGTACGCCTAGTCGTTACCAGGAGGACCCTATGACAGAGGCAGAACGCACGAGTAACGATGCTCATACCCGGGCACGTTATATATCGCAAATTCAGCGTATTTCTTCGGCTGCTAAAGCAGACATTTCAGCAGGCAGAATGAGTTATCTTGAGGCAGCAGAGTACTGTCATGCGATGCGTAACCAAGTCATGGATGAGTATAGGAAACTGACTAGTGTGCTGGGGCTAGCAAGAGCAGAGCAGATAAAAAAAACACCGCCTAGCCTTGCAACTCTTTTCGAGCGATACGCACAGCAACTATTTGATTGTGCGTACCAAAACCTCTCAGCTGAGCAGCAGCAACGCATACACCACGAGGTGATTGAAGCTTCTGGGCGCAGCAATGCTGAAGTCTGACCCAAGAACGTCAGCAACGATAGTTGCCAGAGATACGTGAGCGGGATGTTGGTGATGCCATCTGCAGGCTCCTCGCTAACATCCAGCGCTTCGATACAAACACTACATTTGGCGCTCACGCATTCAAGCCACAACTCCAAACACACGACCGATGGCAGAGGTTAGCGCCATCGCGAGCGCGCCCCAGAACATCACTCTAGCTGCAGCTTTCAAGATAGGAGCTCCGCCAGCTAGAGCCGCAACAGTGGCAATAGCGCGCCCGTGGTAAAGGTCGCAGCTGGCCACTAGACCAACAACGCCTGCCAGCATGATATCGCTCTGTGAGGTACTGACGGCTGCAACACCGAGTATCAAGCTGCTCGGTGGGATCGATGATGCTCGGTATGTAATGCCATCGTTATGCGCCTTTGATTACTTGTTTACTGCGGTGTTAATGACATAAAAAGATTGCTCTCAAGACGAGCAGTTCCATGGCATTGATAACGTATGTTCATACCGCTTTTTAATTAGATTTATTTTATACAGCTTTACATGTAACTATCCATGTAACTATCCATGTAACTATCCATGCAACTCTCCATGTAACTCCCCTTGCTCATTACGTTGAACTAGGCGACGTTGAATGCCTGTTTGGCTTTCACTATTCAATCCGTGTAGGGTTATTAAACAGACATTCAACGAAGGAATTTCCATGCAACGCTGTTTACTGGTTACGACAATATCCCTGGGGCTTTTCGGCGGTGCTGCCACCACCGCGCTGGCGGAAACAATGCCATTGGAACAGCAGTTACAGGATCTTCAGTCATTTCAGGTAATTGCTCACCGAGGCGCCAGCGGCCATGCCCCTGAAAGCACCATGGCAGCCTATGAGCTGGCCCACAAATGGGGCGTCGATTATTTGGAGCTGGACGTTCAAATCACCTCCGATGGCGAGTTGGTGGTATTCCATGATGACACCATTGACCGCACCAGCGACGGTGAAGGCGCGATTAATGATTACACGTTAGAAGAACTAAAAGCGCTGGATATCGGCACCTGGTTTAACGAAGAGAACCCCGATAGCGCCGACACTGCCTTTGAAGGCGCGCAGATGCTAACGCTAGATGAGCTATTTGAGCGCTTTGGCCACGATGCCCGCTATTACATTGAAACCAAGTCTCCTCAGTTGAATCCTGGCTTAGAAGAGGCCTTGGTAGCAGTGCTTGAAGAGCACGATATGATTGAGAGTGGTCGTGTATTAGTGCAGTCCTTTGAGCAGGACAGCCTGCTCAAAGTGCATGAATTAAATGAGAACGTGCCGCTGATTCAACTGGTGTGGTACTACCCTAGTGAAGAAGATAACACTCGCCTTGTAGAGTGGACGGGGGTAACGCCGGGGCCAGAAGAGATCACCGATGCGGATTTCCAAGCGGTCGCGGAGTACGCCGTTGGGATTGGTACCAACTACATGTATGAACAGCAAGTGGTGATTGACGAAGCATTTATTCACCAGGCTCAGGAGAATGGCCTGCCCGTTCATATTTACACGGCCAACGAATCTGAAGAGATGGAGCGCTTAATCGAGTGGGGAGTCGATGGTCTGTTCACTGATTATGCTGATCGCTTATTAACGCTTACCGAGTAAGTCATAGCCGCATAATGGCCATATCAGCATAGATTGCATAGCAGGTTACTTATTCGTATTACGCCCGGCCTAGCTGGGCGTTTTTGGTTTCGCAGTATTACTCTAACCTAAGCTGTTCCACTATCTGCTCTACTCTTTCTCGGTCTACTCCCTGCAGCGATGTAAGAGGCTGCGGCAGGCATGGTTGGGTTACCATGCCCGTTATTTCGGCAATAGTAGCGGCGACACGCAAGCTGCCGCCGTGGGCTCGGTAAAGTCCCCACAATGGCTCAAGGGCATCGGAAAGCGCGCAGGCTCGTTGAACATCCCCCGATTGAGCGGCTTGCGTGATGGCCAGCGCCTGCTTAGGAAATAGCCCCCCAACGACGGAATACCAGGCATCGCACCCTGCGATTAGACCTGTTGCCGCAGCAGGATCGCCGCTAATACCTATCGTGACATCATTAGGGATGAGCTTGCGCAACCGTGCCACACGCTCGCGGGCACCCTCAAGATCATTAACGACAGGTGGAATTTTAATTGAGCGCACACAGGGCAGTTGAGCAATACGACCATGCAGTTCATCGCTGAACTCAAAGTGGGTAGTGCCGGGGTTGTCATAAACGCAAAGCGGCACACTCAGCGAACGGCAAACCGTTTCATAAAGATCAAACACCTCGTTATCGGTAAGCTTTTGGTAGGAAACAGGAGCTAGCAGCACCCCGCTGGCACCTGCTTTTTGGGCGTTTTCTGCATTGGCTAACACATCGCGGGTACGTAGTGCACCAATACCCACCACAACAGGCACACTGGCTGCGCTTTCCACACTAAGCAGGGCGACACGCGCTCGCTCTTCTTGGCTTAAATAAGCATAGCTGCCGGTCGATCCCAGCACGCCAATGGAGTCCACTCCAGCACTGGCTAAATGCTCTACTAAATACATCAGCTCATTATCTTGGATGCCCTGCTCGTTCATAGGGGTTAACGGAAACGCACTTAGTCCGGTGAACATGATGAATCGCCCTGTTTAAAGAGTCTTTATCGCAGTGTCGCACAGACACTTAGCGACTAACTAAAAGCATTTGAGATAGAAACGGTCGTAGTCAGCATATAAAAATCAGCTAAGCCAAATCCTACATTAGCAATTTCACCTAATTTCAATATGTTATACGTGGGAATGAGCTTTGACTATCCATTGAGTCAACCCAACAGTCTCCTCCATGCCTGATCGTCAATCATTAACATAACTTCCTGTTATTTTTCTTGAATTGATGCAGTGTTTGCGTATATTCCGTACCAACGGCGCTGCGGTGTTTTTCTGAGGCTTATCATTTCGTTATACCCTAATTACGCGACATAAAAAACAATATCTAAAAAAAGCTAAAAGGGGGGATCACCAGTGCAACACCTGTGTATTCCATTAAGGTGTTTCCTCATGTCATACATCGAACTCAGTATTGAAGAGCGTGCCAGTATTCAGGTTGGACAAGCCCAGGGGATGAGCCTAAGGCGCATTGCCCAACTCCTGAAGCGTAAGCTGATGCCAGGCACCGAGCGCTTTGATCTCATCGTTCATCTGGTGCGACGGCGCTTGTCTCCCGAGCAGGTTAGCGGCAAGCTCAAGGCTATGAAACTACCTGACTTGAGCGATGCCTAGGCCTGCCGCGAGACCATCTACACGGCCCTTTATGCATTACCGGTTGGTCACCTGCGCAAAGAGCTGATTCACTGTTTGCGACAAGGAAAAACCACCCGTAAACCTCGTCGTGGCGAAGTGGATCGTCGTGGCCAAATCCCTGATATGGTCAGTATCCATTTGCGCCCGCCCGAGGTTAGTAAACGCGAAATGCCCGGACATTGGGTGGGCGATCTGATCAAGGGTAAGAATAATGCGTCAGCAGTGAGCACCCTGGTAGAGCTCAGCAGTGGCTATCTGATCCTCGCTAAAATGGACGATGCCACCGCCACATCGGCGGTAGCAGGCTTCAGTGCGCAGTTGATCGCCCTCTTTTCCAAACAGCCTATGCAGCAGAATGCCGCGCCGCTTATATCCTTACACTTTACTTCATTTCAAAGCCGCGCTTGATCAAGAAATCACGCATATGAGGACGCAGCTTGTTATCGAACAGTGGTTTAAGATTATGCGACCAGTCAGTATCTTTATTACTGCTGCTACGCGCTTGATAGTAAGCCAGCATAGTAGCGTCGAACGCTTGAATCTGATCGCTATGTTCAGTGTAGTAGTCTTCTTGCAGAATGGCCTCTACCGGTAGGCGGGGCTTAACTTCAGGTGCATGATCAGGATAGCCAAGGCACATTCCAAACACTGGATAAACGTGCTCAGGGAGTCGCAGCAAATCACTAATCGCCTGGGGATTATTGCGGATGCCGCCAATATAGCAAATGCCCAGCCCTTCAGACTCCGCCGCCACTGCCACGTTTTGCGCCATTAGCGCCGTATCTACCGTCGCGACCAACAGCTGCTCGGTCATACCGCGGATGACGTTGGCACCAGTGTATTCAGATGCCTCTGTAGGCCGTTTCATATCGGCACAGAACACTAGAAAGTCTGCACAGGTAGTAACATAACTCTGCCCACCGGCCAGCTCCGCAATCTGTTCGCGGTTTGCCGGATTTTTCACATGAATAACGGTATAGGCTTGAACATGGCTGGAAGTCGCCGCGCCCTGCCCCGCCTGAATCAGCTCTAGCAGTAGCTCTCGCGGAATTGATTTGTCGCTAAATTTACGGATCGAGCGGTGGGATTTTAACAGTTCAATAACGTCGTTCATGGAACCTCGCTTATCTGAATAGCACTTTTCGAGTTAACACTTACCGATATAAGCACTGGATATAGGCTGACAGTATCTCACAGCCTGACAGGACTAGCGTATGCTGCATACTGACTGACACCTGTTGAAATAATCGCGAGGCTTAAAAGCAGATATGACTCATACACCTCAAAATGCCCCTGGCCAAAAGTGGAATGCCAGTGGCTATGCCGAGAATGCTGACTTTGTACCGAAGCTAGGCAGCGATGTTCTTAAACTTTTGGCGCCTCAAGCTGGTGAAAGAATTTTGGATCTTGGCTGCGGTGACGGTGCTTTAACCGAGCGTCTCGTTCAACTTGGAGCGAATGTCCTAGGCGTCGATGCATCAGAAGACATGGTGCATTCAACACGTAGGCGCGGCATTTCCGCACAAACCGTTGACGCTCATCAGCTGGTTTTTGACCATGAGTTTGACGCAGTGTTCAGCAATGCGGCTCTGCACTGGATGCTTGATCCGCACGCAGTCTTGGTAGGCGTGAAGCGGGCATTAAAACCCGGCGGTAGATTTGTAGCCGAATTTGGTGGCCACGGTAATGTAGCGGCAATTTGTACGGCACTGATTGCTGCGCTGCACCAGCGCGGCATTAGCATTGAAGGCCGTCACCCGTGGTACTTCCCCACCCCTATCGAGTATGCGGAGCGGTTAGAAAATGCCGGTTTTGATGTTGAAAGTATCGCCCTGATTCCTCGCCCAACGCCGCTACCGACCGGCATGGCAGGATGGTTAAAAACGTTTGCCAGCCCGTTTATGCATGGTTTGGATGAAAGCGTACGCGAAGCGGTGCTAAAGAACACCTTGATGCTGTTGGAGCACAGCCTTCGTGATGAGCAAGGAAACTGGACAGCAGATTATATTCGTCTGCGCGTTTCAGCCCGCGTGTAACGTAGCCCGACGTCTAGCCCTTACCGAAGCGATGCACATACCGGGCAGGCTGGGTCTCTTGGAACCTGAAAGTGGCGCCATTGGCCGCTCAAACCATCAAACGTGGAGAGCCCTTGATGGGGTGTGCCGGCGCCGCTGAGTAGTTTGAAAGCCTCCACCGCTTGAAAGCAGCCAATTAAGCCGACAAGAGGCGCCACAATGCCGCTTTCTGAACAGCTGAGCGCTTCGTCGCCGCTATCATCCGGCGGATAAAGGCAGGCGTAGCAGGGGCAATCAGCTCGACGGGGGTCAAATACCGCCAGTTGGCCAGAAAATCGTATGGCGGCGCCAGAAACCAACGGTACACCGGTCTTTTGTGATGCTGCATTGATTGCATAGCGGCTTGAAAAACGATCGGTGCAGTCCAGCACGACATCCACAGACGCGACTAAGCGTTCAAGTGCGTCACCGTCTACATGCTGATCTAACGCGATAACGCGACAGTGCGGATTAAGCGCCTGCATGCTGGCTTGAGCTGAGCGCGCTTTATTGCCACCGATGCTAGCCTGCTGGTGAGCGATTTGGCGCTGAAGATTGGAAAGCTCAACGTGATCAGCATCGGCAATGGTGATACTCCCCACGCCCGCAGCCGCTAAATAGAGCGCAACCGGTGAGCCAAGACCGCCGGCGCCAACAATCAGCGCATGGGTCGACTGAAGACGTTCTTGGCCCTCTATATCAACCTCGGGCAGCATGATCTGGCGGCTATAGCGCAGCAGCGCCTGGTCATCCATCATGGGCTTACTTATCCTCAAATTCCTCATAGGCGGGAATGTGTAAATTAAAGCTCTCTTTCACCTCTTCCATCACCACATAGCTTTTGGATTCTTTCACACCTGGCAGCGTTAACACGACATCGCCCAATAGCTGGCGGTAAGCGGCCATTTCAGGGATACGACATTTTAAGATGTAGTCGAACTGGCCGGAGACAAGATGGCTCTCTTGGATCTGAGGGAGTTTTTCGACGGCGCGCCGAAACTCATCAAAAACGGCAGGCGACTGTGTCTCTAAGCTGATCTCAACAAAGACTAATAAATTGGCCTTTAAAGCCCGCGGATCAAGAATCGCTTGGTAGCCACGAATAATACCAGCCCTCTCCAGTCGCTTAACGCGTTCAAGACAAGGCGTTGTGGATAACCCAACCTCTGAGGCTAAATCAACGTAGGAGATGCGCGCATTTTCTTGTAGACAGCGCAAAATTTTAAGGTCGATACGGTCCAGCGTTCTATTTTTAGGTTTCATGCCAGAATCCATTGCTAATAATCGGGCCGTTATTTTAAGCGCCCAAGAGTAACGCGTTCATGTCCGCCTAGGTCACAAACACTTTCAACGTTTTGATAGCCCGCGCTGCTCAGCGCCATGCGTACTTTATTCGCCTGGGTGTAGCCATGCTCAAGCATTAGCCAGCCGGAAGGCGCCAAATAGCGCTGAGCGGCATTTACCAGATGCAGTAAATCGGCCATGCCATCGGCCTTTGCCACTAGTGCAGAACGAGGTTCAAAGCGTACATCGCCCTGCGCTAAATGTGGATCATCGGCAGCAATATAAGGAGGATTACTCACGATCATATCGAACGACGCCACGCTCTTCTCGTCGATATTTAAAGCACTAAACCAGTCGCTTTGGCAAAACGCGGCATTGGTAATCGCCAACGCCAGTGCATTACGAACGGCCAATGCTACCGCTTCGGCGCGCACATCCATTCCTAGCACTTCCCAAGCGGGCCGCTCGCTGGCAAACGCTAGCGCGATAGCGCCAGTACCCGTACCAAGATCAAGCAGGCGGCCTGCCGACGCTGTGGCTCGGCTAAGCGCCTGTGCTACTAGAGTTTCTGTATCAGGCCGGGGAATTAACGTATCGGGCGAGGTGGCTAAACGCAGCCCCCAAAACTCGCGCTCGCCAATTAAGTAAGCGACGGGCGTCCCTTGAGCACGTGCCGCCACGAGGGCATTAAAACGTGCATGTTCCCAAGTCGGGCAGCGCTGGTCGCCCCAGGTATAAAGCCAGGTTCGATCACGTCCGGTAACGTGGCTTAACAGCACGTCTGCATCGACTCGCGGTGAAAGCGAGCCCGCCGCCTGCAAACGCTGTGCTGCCTGTTTAAGCAGCGCATCAAACGACATTAGGCGTCCTGAAGAGCAGAAAGCTGTTCCGCCTGATACTCATGAATCAGCGGGCTGATGACGTCGTCAAGCTGTTCACCGCTCACCACTTCATTGAGCTTATAAAGCGTCAAATTAATCCGGTGATCGGTAATCCGCCCTTGCGGAAAATTATAGGTGCGGATCCGCTCACTGCGATCCCCAGAGCCTACCAGCGAACGCCGCGCATCCGACTGCGTTTGATGCTGAGCATCGACGGCATTGCGCTTCAATTTCGCTGCCAGCAGCGACATCGCTTTGGCGCGGTTTTTATGTTGGCTGCGTTCTTCCTGACACTCCACCACGACGCCGGTAGGTAAATGGGTAATGCGGATTGCCGAGTCGGTGGTGTTAACGTGCTGACCACCGGCGCCACTGGAGCGGTAGGTATCCACTCTCAGGTCGGCGGGATTAATCGTGACATCACCGATCTCATCCACTTCTGGCATCACCGCGACCGTGCAGGCAGAGGTATGAATACGCCCCTGTGATTCGGTTGCGGGTACGCGCTGCACCCGATGAGCACCCGATTCAAACTTCAGCTGTGCGTATACGCCATCGCCTTTAACGCGGGAGATAATCTCTTTGTAACCACCCTGCTCGCCGTGACTGGCGCTGACCACTTCCACTCGCCAACCGCGCTTTTCGGCATAGCGTGAGTACATACGAAATAGGTCACCGGCAAAAATAGCCGCCTCATCGCCGCCGGTCCCCGCGCGGACTTCCAGAAACACCCCGCGCCCATCATCAGGGTCTTTAGGCACGAGCAAACGCTTTAATTCAATGTCCAGCTCAGCTAGCCGATCGCGCCCTTCGCTAAGCTCCATCTCGGCCAATTCACGCATATCCGCATCACTATCACCGCTAAGCTGCTCGGCATCCTGCATATTGGCTTCAACGTCACGATACTGCTGCCAGGCAGCAACCAGCTCTTCTAGCTCGGAATACTCACGCGAGTAGTCGCGAAAACGCTGCTGGTTATTGATCACCTCTGGATCAGACAGCAGCATCGCCAGCTCTTCAAAGCGTTCCGTAAAGCTGTCTAAGCGTTGGCGCAAAGTCTCTTTCATGCGGGCGTATCATCCTTCTGACGGTTAGGCACAGGCGTGGTTTCAAAAGCAGGTTTGGCGGGCAGAAGTAGGCGCGTCGCCGCATTCAGCAGCTCGTGGCGCTCTTCAGACGCAGCATCGCGTATTGCCTGTGTCGGCTGATGAAGCAGGCGGTTGGTCAATTGGTGCGCTAAGCGCTCAATGACTTTAGCGGGGTCTTCACCACTTGCCAGCCGCGCTAAGGCCTGGTCGCGGGTAAGATCACGCAGCGCCTCACCCTGCTGGCGATAGTCACGGATTAACTCGCCGCCGTTACGAATACGCCGTTCGTGCTGCCAACTTCCGACGCCGTGCTCAATTAATGATTCGGCTTGGTCTGCGGCCACCTGACGATGACGGCGATTCTCTTGGATCACTTCTTCCAAGTCATCCACGGTATAGAGAAATACATCCGCCAGCTCGCCGACTTCGGGCTCGATATCCCTGGGCACGGCAATATCCACCATAAAAATCGGCCGGTGGCGACGTTTTTTAAGCGCTCGCTCAACCATACCTTTACCCAGAATAGGCAGCGGCGATGCGGTAGAGGAGATCACGATATCGGCATGCTCAAGCGCTTCGGGAATTTCTTGTAGGGTAATCGCCGACGCACCCAAGGGCCCTGCCACACGCTCGGCGCGCTCACGAGTACGATTCGCTACGGTCAGTTGACGAACGCCCGCCTCATTTAAATGCCGAGCCACCAGCTCGATGGTTTCACCGGCGCCAATCAATAGCGCGCGCGAACGGCTGAAATCATCAAAAATACGGCTGGCCATGCTGACAGCGGCATACGCCACTGAAACAGGGTTTTTGCCAATACCGGTTTCGGTGCGCACCTGTTTAGCGACGGCAAAAGTATGCTGGAAGAGTCGCTCAAGCTCGCCGCCTAAACCTTTGGACTGACGTGACTGCTGATAGGCATCCTTCAACTGCCCCAGGATCTGCGGCTCGCCCAGCACCATAGAGTCCAGGCCAACGGCTACGCGCATCAAATGGCGCGCCGCATCGTTGTCTAAATAGTGATAGGCACAGCGAGTCAGCTCATCGACGCGAAGGTTATGAAAGCGCCCAAGCCAATTCAATACTGCCTGTTCACCAGCCGCATCCGTGACACAGTAAAGCTCCGTGCGATTACAGGTGGATAGCACGACCGCTTCACTAATTTGTGGCAGGCCACGCAATTCGGCCAGCGCGGCATCAAGCTGCGTTGGCGTAAAAGCGACCTGCTCACGCACGGCCACGGTGGCGGTACGATGATTTATTCCCAGGGCAAGAAGCGTCATGCGTTATGCGTCTTCGCTAGTGTGTCGGACTTTTCGTCAGCCGCTGATCAAAGCCGGCAGCTGTAACGTCAATTGGGGCTTGCTAAAACAAGTCTTAGGTATGGTCAAAGTGAGGCACATTATTTATGCATAGAGATTGCTAATCACTTTTTCAAGGAGGAACATTCTATCACAGCAGGCAATCATCTGGCTCACACCACTTTGCCGCAGGCAGGCAAGCCGCTATGCTGAACATTCGGCCACTTAATTGAGAGATGCATGCGACTTCGCTCTACATTACTGGGCACCACATCGATGGGCTCTATTTTAAGGGGTTCGACCCTATTATCCATGACCGCTGCTGCGATGATGCTAAGCGCCTGTCAATCTGCACCTAGCTCGCAGGATGGACCGTTAGGCCCATGGACAGATGACCCCATGCGCACCGCTCCTCCTATTACGCGCGGGCTTGATGCAGCAGGGCTCAGCGCACTGTTAGGGGCAGAGCTTGCTGGCCAACGCGGCGACTATCGTTACGCCAGCCAAGGCTATCTTGATGCCGCGCAGCGCTATCAGGAGCCGGCGCTCGCTGAGCGGGCTACGTTCGCCGCCCGCTTTGGCAATGAAACCTCCTTAATAGAAGCCTCGGCACTGCGCTGGCGCGAGCTGGCGCCTCAAGCAGAAACACCTAATCGCCTACTGGCGGCTTTTTCGCTGCAGCGCGGTGATTGGCTCGACAGCCTAGCCCAGCGTCTTTCCATTGTTGAAGCAGGCGGGCACGGCGATTTAACTGCCTTTGCAGAGATTGCCGTCGATGAAAATGCGCCATTGACGTTAATCGCCCAACAGATGCGCAATCACTTAGCTCAACCCAATGCCGCGCAGTTAGAGCACCATAGCGATGTCGTGCTAGCCACCGCATTGATTGAGGCGGCGCTTGGCGACACTGCCAGCGCTCAGCAGCGGCTTGACCAAGTCGAGGCAAGCGAACCTGAGTTAGCCGCTTTATGGCTCGCGAACGCGCGCTTAGCCTTTGAAACAGGCAACCTAAAAGCGGCTCAGCAAGCCGCCGAGCGGGGCCTTAGCTTGGCCCCTGACGATGTCCGCTTTATCTTGCTATTAGCGCAGGCGGAAATTCGGCTTAGCAATATCAGCGCTGCCGAAGCTCAAACGGACGCGCTGCTGGAAAGCCATGGCGGCAATCAAGAGCTGCGTTTAGCTTTGGCCCAGCTTTATTTTGAAGAGGGCCACCCCGCTCCCGCTCAACGCTTACTCCAGCCGCTGATCGGTCAACCCGACGTACCCAACTTAGCGTATTACCTGCTGGGCGCCATCACCCAGGCCCAGGGCGATATCGACAACGCCTTGCTTTACTACCGCCAAGTCAGCGAGGGCGATGAATTTATGCCCGCGCGTGCGACAGCGGCCCAAATGCTGCTTGAAGAAGACCGCCTGCTTGATGCACGCGCCTTTCTACGCATTGAGCGAATGCGCTCCGAGCGTTATTTCACTGAGCTGGTAATGCTCGAAGTGCAGCTGTTGGATGAAGCGAATCAGCGAGAAGACGCTGCCGCGCTGCTAGATCGAGAAATAACACGCACGCCTGACGACGAAGCGTTACTGTATATGCGAGCAATGCGCCGCTGGGGAACGGGCGATATTACCGGCATGGAAAAAGATTTACGCCAAGTGCTGGTCACTGACCCAAACAATGCCGAAGCGCTTAATGCACTGGGCTACACGCTAATTGATTTGAATCTGCCTGATCGCCTGGAAGAGGCCTTTGAGTTTATTGAACGTGCGTATGAGTCAGATCCCAGCAATCCTGCCGTACTCGACAGCATGGGCTGGGCCTACTACCGTCTTGGCAATTTGGAAGAAGCGTTATCCTGGTTAGAAAGCGCCTACGCGCAACTGCCGGACCAAGAGGTCGGGGCGCATTTAGCAGAAGTACTTCAGGCGCTAGGGCGTGATGAAGAAGCGCGCCGAGTTCTCCAGCAAGTCATGCAGCGAACCGACCGGCATCCGCTAATTGACGAGCTACTGCAGCGTCACCCGGAACTAACGCCTTAACAAAAATCATCAATGGCACGTTAAAATCAACGTACCGACTGAGAAGGGCATTGATCAATAATGGTACCCTACTCCTTACGCTAAAATATTCATCTTGCACTTACCCTTATTTAACATGGAGCCTGCTTATGCTGACAATGACGTCCCTTTCATCCCGCCTCCCGCTTGCTCTTCCTTCTTCACACCTCTGGCTGGCGGGCATGGCACTGCTGTTACTCGCTGGCTGTGCATCCCAAGGCCCCATCGATGAAAGTGGCCGCCAATCCGGCCAGTGGGAGCGCCAACAGGCCGACGTTGAAGCGTTTGACACCTGGGCACTGGTAGGCAAGGCAGGCCTGCGCACGCCGGAAGAAAACATAAGCGCCAACCTTGACTGGAACCAGCACCCCCACTATTTCCGCATGCTGATCAGTGGCCCGTTTGGCGGCGGACGTAACGTGCTTGAAGGCCGTGAAGGACGTTTTTCCCTCTCCAACAGCGACGGGCGTTTTGAAGCAGAAACTCCCGAAGCGCTCATGGAAGAACAGCTTGGCTGGGCACTCCCGGTCAGCGCCATGCCCGACTGGGTGCGCGGCCTACCCGGTGAACATGGCAGTTATCAAATCGAAACCGACGAGCTCGGCTTTCCAAGCCATCTGACTCAAGACGGCTGGGAAATCGATTACCGTGACTGGGAAAGAGTCGATGAACTATGGCTGCCTCGCCGGCTAGTCATGCTCTATGACGACGTTCGCATCACCCTAGTGGTGAATCAATGGCAAGCCAGCGGCGAGTAATTAAGCGCACGCAAAAGAGCCTACATGATCGCATCACTAACGCTACCAGCACCGGCAAAACTTAATCGAATGCTGCATATAGTGGGCCGTCGTGAAGACGGCTATCACAGCTTGCAAACGCTATTTCAGATTATTGATTTTTGCGACAATATTACCTTTACGCCTCGGCGTGATGGTGAAATCCACCTTAAAAATGCGGTTAGCGGCGTTGATCACGATGACAATTTGATTGTGCGCGCCGCACGCCTATTACAGCAATATAGCGGAACACACCTGGGCATTACTCTCGATGTTGAAAAGCACCTGCCGATGGGTGGAGGGCTGGGCGGCGGCAGCTCCAACGCAGCGACTGTTTTGGTGGGGCTCAATCATATTTGGCGATTAGGCTTGTCTCTTAACGCGTTAGCCGAGCTTGGATTGCAGTTAGGGGCCGACGTACCGGTTTTTGTGCATGGGCACACCGCTTGGGCAGAAGGCGTAGGTGAACAGCTTACCCCGGTCACGCTTGATGCTCCGTGGTTCGTAATTATTCATCCAGGCATTAGCGTCTCTACCCCCAGCGTCTTCCAAGACCCGCAATTGACACGTGACAGCCGCCCCATTACTATGGCGCGCGCACTGCAGGGGGGAGCGCAGGAGTGGCGAAACGACTGTGAAGCCGTCGTAAAGAAGCGCTATCCGCCGATTGCGGAAGCGCTCGACTGGCTCGAACAGTATGCGCCCAGTTGCCTAACCGGCACGGGCGCCTGTTTGTTTGCTGCGTTTAAGACGCAACAGGCCGCACAGGCAATCGCGCAGTTGTCAGCTAAACGCTGGCCTACATGGGTAGCGCACGGACTCCACACCTCTCCCCTGCATGATGACTTGGGCTATTTCACGAAAGCCCTGGGCAACTGAAAGCGCCCGGTCATCGTAATCGTTTATTGTTGGGGTATCGCCAAGTGGTAAGGCACCGGTTTTTGGTATCGGCATTCCCAG
>NZ_JBQDLQ010000057.1:11110-23090 GCF_052095695.1 Halomonas sp. | reverse complement strand
ATCTTTTTGACGGTTGCTTCTAGCATGCGGGTATCCCAAGGGAAGAACGTGAACGGACAAAGCGTTTATTGGTAGCAGATTACGGCTAGCGGCGTCTAGCCGTGTTTCCATCGGCAAGCACCGTTTAGGCCGTTATACTAACGTCACTACCTCATTTCTATTGCACAAGGCTTGCTATGAATCAGGATGAATTGAAGGCCGCAGTGGCGGACGCTGCGATTGAAGAAATTAAATCTCAGCTCGAAAAAGATACCATCTTAGGCATTGGTACGGGCTCTACGGCCAACCTATTTATTGATCGCCTGGGGCCGCTACGTCATCTATTTCAAGGTGCCGTGGCCAGTTCCGACGCAAGTGCTAAACGTCTCGAAAAACTCGGCATTGAGGTATTTGAGCTCAACAGCGTTGGCACGGTGCCCTTTTATATCGACGGCGCAGACGAAGTGAATGCAAACTTACATATGATTAAAGGCGGCGGCGCTGCGCTTACCCGTGAAAAAATTGTCGCCGCCTGCGCCGAGCGCTTTATCTGCATCGCAGATGGCTCAAAGTACGTGCCCCAGCTAGGTAACTTCCCCTTACCGGTTGAGGTCATTCCCATGGCACGCTCCTATGTCGCCCGTGAGCTGGTGGCGCTGGGTGCAGAGCCGGTTTACCGCCAGGGAGTGCTGACAGACAACGGTAATCCTATTATCGACTGCTACGATTTCATGATTAGTGACCCTGTCGCGATGGAGGCCAAAATCAACGCCATCGTCGGCGTCGTCACCAACGGCCTGTTTGCCGCTCGCAGCGCCGATGTTCTGCTGTTGGGTAAACCCGGCGGCGTAGAGCGCATAGTCCGTTAAATGAGCCCGCTAAATTAGCCAGTTAAGTCAGTGCGCTAACGAGGTAACAACGCTTCCAGCCCCTCAAGCGTTCGGGCCAGTGCTCCGGTGTGGCGATGAATTACTTCACGACCGGCTTGCCCCACTTGGAGGGCAAGCTGCGGATTAGCGAAATAATGCGCTAAGGCGCTCGCCAAAGCCTCTGGGTTTTCGACCAGCGTTAGCGCCCCTGCCGCCTGTAGCGGCTCAGCCACATCGGCAAAATTTTCGATATAAGGGCCGCTGAGTACAGGCCTTCCTAGCGCTGCCGGTTCTAGCACATTGTGCCCTCCAAGCGGCACCATGCTACCCCCCACAAAGGCAACACGGCCCGCCGCATACAGCGTTGCTAGTTCGCCCAGCGTATCGCCTAGATAAACCTGTGTTTGCGCCGTCACGGGCTGCTGCTGGCTGCGGCGGCTGAGCGCCCAACCTGCGGCAAGGCAAGCGTTGGCTACGTCATCAAAACGCTGGGGATGGCGAGGTACCACGACCAGCAGCGCGTCTGGATAGCGTCGCAGCAGCAGGCCATGGGCCTCAAGTAATAGCGCTTCTTCGCCTTCGCGAGTAGAGCCAGCCACCCAAACCGGGCGCTCTCCCCGCTCTTTAAGTAAGCGTTCACTCTCACTAAATGCCTTTTCCTGACTGACCATTTCGAACTTCAACGAGCCAACGAGGCTGATGGCTTCTGCACGACAACCGAGTGCTTTAAAACGCTCGGCGTCTGCCGGTGACTTTGCGGCTAGCCAGCGAATATCGGCAAGGGTGGTGGCCATTAACGGGCGTAAGCGCCGGTAGCGTTTGAAAGCACGCGGCGATAAACGTCCATTAACAACAGCCACCGGCACGTCTTGTTGGCAACAGGCGTGTATCACGTTGGGCCACAGCTCGGTTTCAAATAAAATAGCCAGCTCAGGCTGAACACGCCGCACAAAGCGTTTAGCCGCGCCGGGAAAATCCAGCGGCAGAAAACAATGCGTTAGCCGAGCTTGATCGAGGGAGGACTGCTCATTGATCAATGACTGGACCTGCCCAGCGCCGCTAGCCGTCATGGTCGTCAGCACAACGCTGTGCCCTGGATAAGACTTTAAGAGCCCTTCAATCAGCGGCCGGGCGGCGCGCACTTCACCCACCGAGGCACAGTGCAGCCAGATACGTGGCGCGGGCGGAAGCTGCCCAAGCCTTATGCCAAGACGCTGCCATCGTGAGTGAGTGCTTACCTGCTCTCGCCAGATGCGCCAGCCGATCAGCGGCGATAGCGTATAGAGCGCCGCTGAGTAAGCAAGCCGTGGCCAAGCCGGTGAGGCCATTAGCGCTCGCGATCTAGAATGGAGCTAATCATCGCAGAGGTAGAGACACCGTCTTCAAACCCAAGCACTTTGACCTCGCCTCCATTGGCAATAACGGCGGCCCCTCCGGCAATATCTTCGGGCCTATAGTCCCCCCCTTTCACCAAAATGTCCGGCAGTATCGATTCGATCAGCGCTTGGGGCGTGTCATCACTAAACGGCACGACCCAATCCACGGCGCCGAGCCCCGCTAACACCTGCATACGTCGGATTAGCGGATTGATTGGCCGCTTAGGCCCCTTTAGACGGCCAATGGAAGCATCGTCATTGACGGCCACGATTAAACGGTCACCGAGCCGCTTGGCCTGCTCTAGGTAAGCAACATGTCCGGCGTGCAAAATATCAAAGCATCCGTTGGTCATCACCACCCGCTCACCTCGCAACTGAGCAGCACGCACCGCATCCGCCAGCACAGTGGGCTCAATCACGCCAAACTCGGCCAGTTTGTCACCGTGTAACGCAGTATACAGCTCGGCGATCGACAGGATCGCCGTGCCAGGTTTGGCCACCACTAACCCCGCGCCTAAATTAGCCAGCATCATTGCTTCGGGCAGCGCGTGCCCCGCTGCTAATGCCAGCCCCATCAGGCCAATAACGGTATCGCCGGCACCGGTCACATCAAACACTTCCTGAGCACGCGTCGGTAAATGTAGAGGCGGCTTGCCTTCGCGGATCAGCGTCATGCCTTTTTCGCTACGGGTAATGAGCAGCGCTTCCAACGCTAGCTCAGCGCGCAGCGCTTCACCGCGGCTTGATAACTCAGCATCGGTGGCGCAGGGGCCAACGACCGCTTCAAATTCAGCTAGATTGGGGGTCATTAAACTCGCCCCGCGGTACTTGCTGAAATCTTGTCCCTTGGGATCAATCAACACGCGCTTACCGCTGGCACGCGCCTTAGCGATGAGGCTTTCAACTTGGTTCAGCGTGCCTTTGCCGTAATCAGAAAGGATCACAATATCGCAGTGAGGTAGCGCCGCATCCACCTGGGCTAAAAGCTCGGTGGTATCGACACTATCCAGGCGCTGTTCAAAGTCCAAACGCAGCAGCTGCTGATTGCGACTCATCACACGAAGCTTCGTAATCGTTGGCGCATCGGCACTATGTTGAAAGTAAGTGCTCACACCGGAAGCTAAAAGGCTTGCTTCCAGCAGCTGAGCGTTATCGTCTTGGCCCACCACTCCAGCCAATACGGCGTGGCCTCCTAGCGAGGTAATGTTCAATGCCACATTAGCGGCTCCGCCCGGGCGGTCCTCAACGTCTTCGACGCGCACCACCGGCACCGGCGCTTCTGGCGATATACGCGAAGTACCACCGTGCCAATAGCGGTCTAACATCACATCTCCCACGACCAGCACACGGGCCTGCTCTAGGGCAGTTAAATCAATTTTCATAGATGCTCCTTAACGCTAGCCGTTACAGCGGTATGCGCCAAAAGTGCATCTAATTTGGCGATAACATCATCTGCTTTAATCAGCATCATGGCGCTGGGATGGCGAACTCGCTGGCCCCAATTAACGTCCTCCACCGATTTGTGGAGATAGGTACGCACAGCCTCTGGATAAGCGTTGACCGCGAAGTCACGCCAGCAATAAGGCGCAGCGCGCTGAGGATTGGTCGATGCATATAGCCCCAGCGCTGGCGTGCCCACGGCGTTGGCCATATGAATAGGCCCAGTATCCGGCGCGATCACTGCGCGGGCTTGGTCAATTAGCGCCAGAACCCCTTTCAAGGACGTGCCGCCAATAGCATTAATGACGCTGTCAGGCTGACAAAGCGTTTCAATGTGATCGCCTATTGCACGCTCTTGAACACTACCCCCGCCGGTCACCACGCTTTTAAGACCGTGATGTACCCAAGCATGTTCAATAACACTGGCGTAACCTTCTACCGACCAATTGCGGAAATTACGCAGGCGAACATTGCTGCAAGGATTAATCACGAGATAAGGCGTCTCGCCGCTAATCACGCGGGCCTCGTTGAGCGCCGTCGACGAGATGGGTAAATCCCATTCCAATCGGTCGTCTTCTACGCCCAGCACGCGTGCAAAGTCCATAAACGACTCCAGCACGTGAGCATTGGAATGGGGCGCTAGCTGGTACTGGGTAAACCAGTGCTGGGCATCTTTGGCACGCGCTTTGTCGTAACCCACCCGCACATTGGCCTTTAGCCCCAGCGACAGAACGCTGGCGCGAATGGCCTGTTGCATATGCAGCAGCACGTCAAAGCGAGTATCGGCAAGCTGACGCCACAGCGCGCGCATGCCGGCAAGGCCGGTTGATTTGTCGTAAACGACGAACTCGACCCCGGAAAGGCCTGCCAGTAGACTGTGCTCCCCCTTACCTATAATCCAGGTAATACGTGCGTCAGGCCACTGGCGCTGTAACGCCCGCACCGTGGGCACCAGATTGCATACGTCTCCTAAAGCAGAGAGGCGCAAAACGGCAATGTGTTTGGGCTGAACAGGCAGAGAGGGCTTCATGCGCTTAGCGGCACTCCGGCAGAAAAATAGTCTGATTTTACATGATGCAGACAGTTTATGTGACGCACCGGGAACACACCAAATTCATCCGGGCTTATTCACCAGCGATTATTGGCGCAGCCAGGGGCTCATTGTGGGCGAAGCCCCGGGGCGAGGTAGCAGTTTTTTTGTGCAAGCAACGCCTACTGAACAATGGGTATTAAGGCCTTATCGACGCGGTGGTATGGCGGCCAGACTAAGTGAGAAACGCTATCTTTGGACAGGAACTGAGCGTACACGAGCGTTTCGCGAGCTGCGCTTAACCGCCGCTCTTTTTACGCAAGGGCTCCCCGTACCGCGCCCCGTCGCCAGTTGCGTTACCCAGCATGGTTTAACCTATGAGGCTGCATTGATGACGGTACGCATCCCCGGTGCACGGGCGCTAGCCGAGCTGCTTAACCGCCGCCAGGCAGATGATGCGTTATTGCAGCAGGTAGGCTCGATGGTTAAACGCTTTCATCAGGCAGGGCTTGATCACGTGGACTTAAATGCCCGCAATATTCTGATCGATAGTAGCGGCACGCCGTGGTTGATCGACTTAGATCGCTGCCGGCTACGCTCGCCGGGCAAGTGGCAGAATGACAACTTAACGCGCCTGAAACGATCGCTTATTAAATTTAACGCGGAAAATAGCTATTCATCAATACTAGACGGCTATCAGTAATTGCATAGCTTTTACACTAGGCCTTTTGCTCTAACAGCTCTTTTGCTAACTGCATCACGTCATCAACCGCAATAGCATCCACGCCAATAGAGCAAGAAACAGAGCGGCTATTGATTCTCGTCAAAAACCACTCGGGCAGAGACTCTTTAAATAGCACAATTTGCCTGACACCTAGAATGTGGGCAATGTGAGAAGGCCCACAGTCATTGCTAATAAAAATCTTACATTCTTCTACCATGCTAAACAGAAGATCGACACTCGGCTGATTAAAGACCGTATATCCTTTGCTTTTTAGTATGCTTGTTTCTTCAGTTTCTTGCGGGCCCGTAATGAAAAACACGTTTTTCTCACCGTTTTCGACAAACTGATCAGCCAACTGCATGTATTTTTCTATTGGCCACTTCTTTTCCTCTTGACCTGCCCCCGGAACGAGCAAAACACTGTCTAAAAAACGTTCATCGTGGTTAATAAACTGTTTCAAATAAGGGACAGAAGATGCGAATGTTTCATTCATTAATTGTAAAAACAAATCCGCTCTATAGATAGATACATCTAACGGTAGCGTATGCGTGTAAAAAGCACCCATTTTCTTAAATCCAACGCGATGAGGTATCTTCAACAACAGCATTTGTAGAGCAACACCAATACTCGAAGGCCTTAAATTGAATCCGATATCAAAATTATATTTTTTAAGCAAATAAAATTTATCTCTTTTATCAACAACTTCTAAACCATCTAAAAATCCACTATCGACAAGAAAACTAGCACCATTGTTTTTTGTTACGCCAACCAATGTAGCCCCTGGGTACTTTTTCCTTAGCATCACTAAAAATGGCACGTGCACTAAATGGGCACCAAAAAAAGGCCTGTTATGTAAAAAAATCACAATATGGCGTTCATTTAATAGCATTGTCATTTTTGGGCTAGCTCTTTATATCGCTGACTATACTTCTCAGCCATCGCATCACTAGTGTAAAGATGCAGTGATGAAAATGCAGTATCTACAACATGATGCCTTAACATAGCGTTGTCTCTGAGCATTAAGAGCCGATCTTTTATTTCACTAGCACTGCCAACAGAGACCAGAAAACCTGTTTCATTAGTTTTTATAAGATCAGGGATGCCGCCCACATCGCTCGCTATAATAGGGACCCGAGCATTCATCACGTCCAAAAGCACCGACCCTAACCCTTCATTTCTTGAAGGAAATACAAACACATCAAATCCAGACAAATAATCATTAACATTATCTTTAAAGCCCGCCCAGACAATATTACTAGTACCTTCGCTTTCTTTTTTAAGCACTGCCTCGTCTTCGCCTTTACCGAAAAAAACAAAAACATACTCAGGGTAATCATGTTCTAAATTTTTAGCTACTTCCATTAACACGCGTTGCCCTTTATGGCGATCCACAAGCGCACCAGCATGCCCAACAATAATTTTGTTTGGATATTGCTGCCTAAACTCAACGGCTACTTTCGGGTCGTTTACAGCGCCAGAATGAGCACTTGGAATCGTGTATATAGAAGACGTGGTAAAGCTTTTTAGCTGCTCGGCAATAACGCTAGAAATCGCCACGCAGTAGCCTGCATTTCGATAAAAAACACTATTGCTCCATTTACGCTTAATTGGCGTATCGACACGGCGAGTAATAATATAAGGCGTTTGATAAAGCTTATGATGCAGCCAGGCCCAATGCACTGCTTTGGCTTCATGCGCATGGACAATATCAGCACGGCCTGCCTGCCTATGGCCAGCCAATTGATGACCTGCATTAACAAAGACCACGCCCGGCGTATCGGCTAGTTCAGCACGTAGCGGTGACGACAATTGACACACGAGTGTTTGGCGCTTTATCTCACTTAGCTTAGCGAGTGCTTGAATTAAAAGGACTGTTTGACGCTCTCCTCCACGAAAGCCTTTGGCCAGATTGACATGAATAATGTGCAAAAGCGCCTCCTGGGAGATATTGTGGCTTTAAAAACCGATATAATAGCATTGCTTTCTCATTCTCTGACAGGACAGACATCCTCATGCCCGCTGGCGTTAGCGTAGTTATCATCACTCGAAATGCTGCCTCGACGCTGCAGCGTACTCTGGATGCCGTGCAATGTTTCGATGACGTTGTGGTTTATGACAACGGCTCAAGCGACGACACAACGCATATTGCCTCTGGCTATTCGAACGTTTCACTGCATGAAGGTGATTTTCTTGGCTTTGGCCCCACAAAGCGTTTTGCGGTCTCTTTAGCCAAACATGACTGGATTTTGTCGCTAGATGCCGACGAGGCTCCCTCTAAGGAGCTTATTGAGGCCATCACCTCATGGTGCCCCAGCGCAGCCTCTAATGACCTTGGACAAATACGACGCGAGAATTGGATGATGGGCAGGCCTGTTCGCTATGCAGGGTGGGGTAATGACTGGCTCGTACGTCTATTCAACCGACGCTGCCATAATTTTAATGATGCGATGGTTCATGAATCTATCCTATTGAGCGAGACCAGCCGTCTGCAGCGATTGTCAGGCATCATTGAACATACGGCCGTGACAGATTTGTCTCAGTTTCTTGAAAAAATAAACCGCTACTCGAGCCTTCGCGCCGAGTCAGGAAAGCTTAAACACTATCCTGCCGCTATCGTTTTCCTAAAAGCCATCTTTGCTTTTTTACGCACCTATGTACTACAGCACGGTTGGCGCGACGGTTGGAGAGGATTAGTCATTTCTGTTTCCAACGCCAACGGCGTATTTTGGAAATACATGAAACAGTCGGCAAGAAACCGCCAATAACCTCAGAGCTATCTCTGAAAACCACCCTTTTAAAAGCAGGCGACACTAGATTGTTTACGGAATTCGCCTGACAAAATAGGTTATCTATGCATCCTCGTGCTATTCAAAAAATAGCGTTATTTATTATTGGCTTATGTCTTGGCTATGCGGTCACTGTACTGACACGCCTGCCGTGGTGGACACTGTTTATTGTCGCTGCCATGTGGATTGGCCTGGGGCTCAAACTGCGCTGGGGCCAACCCGCTAATGCTCGCTATCGCAAAATCTGGCCGTGGTCACTGTTACCGCTAAGCCTTTGGGGGATCTACGTTTACTTGGCAGATAGTTTTGGCATTGTCGACTTAGGAGCGGTGTTTTTCCATCTCCAGGCAGGCATCGCCGAGCATGGTGGCGCAGGTAAAATGTTTACTGCTGTGTTTTATACACTGGTCATGATCGGCGTGCTGGCGGCGGTCACCTGGTTATCACGCCACGACCAACGCTGGCGCTTAGCCGAGCGTTTTTTTGCTCTTGTACTCCTGGCTAGCAACCCGCTGCTGTTTGGCTTAGGCCAGCGCAGCGCATCCATTGTCACCGATGATGGGGCTTGGCTGGACCGGCGCTATAAGGCACCGCCTACCGAAGAGCTACAAGATCCGCCCAATTTACTCATCATGTATTTAGAGAGCCTCGAACGAACTTACTCCAATGAGCTTTTCGGCGATGTCTACGCAGACCTAGACGCACTTGGAGAGCGAGGCGCGGTCTTTGAAGGTATACGTCAGATGGATAACACCGGCTGGACGATGGCTGGAATGATCGCCAGCCAGTGCGGTGTCCCTTTAATGCCAGCCGGCCTTATCCACGACTCTCAATTTGAGCCGCTTTCAAAGGTAGCACCAGGCGTCGATTGTCTTGGTGACGTACTTGCCAAGCAGGGCTATCAGCTGAGCTATTTAGGCGGTGCCAGTACTCAGTTTGCAGGTAAAGGGTTGTTCTATCGTGGCCATCAATTCACTACCGTGAAAGGTCGGGAAGACCTAGAGCCGCTGCTAGATGACCCTGAGTATGTCAACAGCTGGGGGCTGTATGACGACTCGCTTTACGATATAACTGCCGACGAAATACGCCGCTTAAATAGCGAAGATAACGGCCCCTGGGGCGTTGTAAACCTCAACCTTGCTGGCCATGCGCCCCACGGTTACCCTTCGCAAGCCTGTGTGGAACAGCAGGGCGAATTCGATGGGCAGGATATCCTGTATTCCGTGCAGTGTTCGGCGTGGCTAGCGCGTCGTTTTATTGAGCGCTTAGAGGCAGAAGGACTTCTCGATAATACGCTCGTCATGGTGCTCAGTGATCATCTTACGATGCGCGTGTCGGTCTGGGATCAGCTGACGGCAATGGACCGTGATAATACGCTGATTATGATCGGAGACGGCATTGAGCCCCGGCGTATTCGCCGCGATGCGACGACGCTGGATATCTTTCCCACGCTGCTGGATGCGCTAGGATTTAACTTACCAGAGCAGCGAGCCGGCCTCGGAACGTCGTTGTTCAGTGATAAGCAGACGCTGGTCGAGATTCATGGCATTGAAGTAGTAAATCAGCGCCTAAGAGAGGAGACAGCGCTCCAACATCGACTGTGGGACGGGATATCCCCTCAGCGCCGCGAACCCCAAGAAGCCGCTCCTCTCGAGCAAACGCTGGAAACGCCAGCGGATATTGCCGACGAAATTGATATCATTCATTAGCCATCATGCCGCCCCGCTGCCCTGCTGCCCTGCTGCAGGTCCAGCGTGTATTGCTTGATACACCTGATCCACGCTCAGCTGATTAAGGCAGTTGGTATGCCCTAGTGGGCAGGTGCGCTCAAAGCAGGGCGAGCAGGATAGTGCAAGATAATGGATGGCGGCGTTATCCGTCATGGGCGGCGTGTAGACGGGTGATGAAGAACCATAAAGTGCATGAACGCGAACCCCTACCGCTGCCGCCACGTGCATCAAACCTGAATCGTTGGTGACCACCTGTCGGCAATCGGCCAGTAGATCAACCGCATCGGCCAGCTGCGTCTTACCGCAGAGATTATGGGCGTGGGCAAGCCCTTGCGCTATCGCCTCCCCTGCCGCGTGATCTTTTTGCCCGCCCAGCACGCGCACCTCGAAACCGTCTTGCACCAGCCGTTTTGCTAATGCATGAAAATAACTGATGGGCCACTGTTTGGCAGGGCCATACTCCGCGCCCGGCATCAAACCAACGGCCGGGCGTGATGAAAGTGAGTGAGCTAGGCGCAGGTTCACCAGGTTATCGCTGTCAATCTGCAAACGAGGCTTGGGTAATAAAAAGTCGCCTCTCTCCGTTTCAGCCAGTGGTAGCCCCAGCGATACAAAGCGCTTTACCGTTTGATCAAGCACCTGTTTATTGAGCTTACGGCGCTCTTTAAGCAGCCCGTAGCGATGCTCGCCTATAAAGCCAACACGCTCGGGTATCCGTGCCATAAAGGGTATAAGCGCGGCCTTCCAAGACCGGGGCAGCACAATGGCACGATCAAAGCGCCCACGCAGCTGCTTGGCCAGCTCCCGACGGCTAGCCAAGCCAAACTCTCCGTGGCCCACCGTCAGTGGCAAGACCTCACCTACTTCGGGCATACGCTCTAAAATAGGCTGCGACCACGCCGGTGCAACGACAGCAATCGTAGCACCGGGGTGACGGGCTTTTAAGGTCATAAACAAGCTTTGTGCCATGACCATATCGCCCACCCATGAAGGGCCAATAATCAGCAGACGCGGCGCAGGATTAGCCATTCAACCACCCCAAGTAGGCCTTAACCCCTTGAGCAACGGTTTTAAATTCAACATCACAGCCGCTTTCGCGCAGCGCCTCAATATCGGCACGCGTATAGCTCTGATAACGGCCTTTCAGTTCGTCAGGAAAAGCTATGTAGTCGATTTCACCTTTGCCGTAGAAATCGATTACCGCCTCACCTATCGCTTTAAACGGCTCCGCTCGTCCGGTACCCAGGTTGAAAATGCCTGACTTATCGGGGTTATCCAAAAACCATAGGTTCACATCGACGACATCACCGACATAAACAAAATCGCGGCTCTGCATGCCCGCTTCATAACCACCGTAAGCCCCAAACAATTTCAATGTTTCGTCGTTACGAATTTGCAGATGGTTGTGATACGCCACGCTGGCCATCTTGCCCTTATGCTGCTCACGAGGCCCGTAAACATTAAAATAGCGAAAACCCACCACCTGGGTCGTCAGCTCATTCCAGCGCGAACGCACATACTGATCAAACAGCAGCTTTGAATAGCCATAAACATTGAGCGGCTTTTCACACTCGGGCATCTCTTTAAATACCTCACTGCCGCCATAGGTCGCTGCAGAGGATGCGTAAAGCAAAGGGATACCCTGCTGTTCGCAATAATTCAGCAATACCTTGGAGTACTCGAAGTTATTTTCCATCATGTAATGGCCGTCCCATTCGGTTGTATCCGAACAAGCGCCTTCATGGAAAATGGCTTCAATATTAGGTAAGTCAGCACTCTCGCCCCTCAGCGCCGCTTTTATCCTAGCGAGAAAATCGTCTTTATCCAGGTAGTCGGCCAGCGTGCAGTCGGCTAAATTGACAAATTTGGTGCCGTCGCGCAAATCATCGACCACCACCACGTCGTTTCTACCGCGTGCATTTAACGCTTTAACCAAGTTGGCCCCGATAAAACCGGCACCGCCTGTGATCACAATCATGCTGTTCTCCTTATCTAAAGCGGCTTGTTGGCATACGTGCCTATAACCCATCTGCCTAGGATTGTATA
>NZ_JBQDLQ010000057.1:0-11100 GCF_052095695.1 Halomonas sp. | reverse complement strand
TCAAGGCTTGATCCTTGCTCTGCAGCAGTACTGGGCAGAACAGGGTTGCGTCATTCTCCAGCCGCTCGATATGGAAGTCGGCGCAGGCACCTTCCACCCAGCGACGTTTCTGCGCGCCATTGGGCCAGAAACGTGGAATGCTGCCTACGTGCAACCTTCCCGACGCCCCACCGATGGTCGCTATGGCGAAAACCCTAACCGCCTGCAGCACTATTATCAGTTCCAAGTGGTGATGAAACCATCGCCGAGTAACTTCCAAGACCTTTATCTTGGCTCGCTCAAGCGGCTAGGTCTTGATCCACTGGTTCACGATGTGCGGTTTGTAGAAGACAACTGGGAGTCTCCTACGCTGGGCGCTTGGGGCCTTGGCTGGGAAATCTGGCTAAACGGTATGGAAGTTACCCAGTTTACCTACTTTCAACAGGCAGGTGGCATTGAGTGCTACCCGGTCACCGGCGAGCTCACCTATGGGCTTGAGCGTATCGCCATGTACCTGCAAAACGTTGACAGCGTTTACGATCTTGTTTGGGCCACGGCTCCAGACGGTAGCAAGGTCGCCTATGGCGACGTTTACTTGCAAAATGAGCGCGAACAATCTGCCTATAACTTTGAACATGCCGATGTCGATCAGCTATTTGCCTCCTTCGACCATCAGGAAAAAGAGTGCAGCAAACTGCTCGCAGCCAGCTTGCCCTTACCTGCCTACGAGCAGGTGCTGAAAGCATCGCATACGTTTAACCTATTGGACGCGCGTCACGCTATTTCGGTCACCGAACGTCAGCGCTTTATTTTACGCGTTCGGACCATGGCCCGAGATATTGCCACCGCTTACTTTGAGTCGCGTAAGGCAGAAGGTTTCCCCATGGCGCCAGAAATACTTCGCCGCGAACTACTCGCCGACCAGGGAGACGATTAAATGGCTGTTAATACGCTCTTATTAGAACTGGGTGCTGAAGAGCTGCCGCCGAAAGCGTTGGACGCACTGTCGGATGCCTTTGCCGCCGGCATTGAAAAAGGCCTACAGGAAGCCGACATTCCCTTTGCCAGCGTTGCCGCTTTTGCGACACCGCGGCGCCTGGCAGTACAGGTATTCGATCTCGCGGACAAGCAGCCCGATCGCGATGTTGAGCGGCGTGGCCCAGCTCTGGCAGCCGCCTTTAAAGATGGCGTTGCCACCAAAGCTGCCGAAGGTTTTGCTCGCTCCTGCGGCGTCACGGTGGACGATCTAATTCATTTAGACACCGATAAAGGCACCTGGCTTGCATTTCGTGAGCAGCAGCAAGGCGAGTCGATTCAGGCACTGCTGCCTGAGATCCTGCGCAAAACTATCAGCGCACTTCCGGTCCCTAAATATATGCGCTGGGGTGCGTCGCGCATTGAATTTTCACGGCCCGTGCACTGGCTTTTAGCGCTTTACGGCAACGACGTTGTGGTCGCCGATGTGCTTGGCTTACAGGCCAGCCGCACGACCTTCGGTCACCGCTTTCATGCGCCGGGTGCCATTCAGCTGGTGCATGCCAATGACTACATCGCAAGCTTGGAAAATGCGTACGTGTTGGTAGACCGCGCGCAGCGCCGTGAGCGCATTCGCGAGCAGGTGTTGGCGGAAGCCGAAGTACAAGCAGCTACTGCCGTTATCGACGAAGATCTTCTCATAGAAGTAAGTGGTTTAGTCGAGTGGCCGGTAGCCCTCACCGGAAGCTTTGATGAGCGCTTCCTGGAAGTACCGGCTGAATGCCTGATTTCATCCATGAAGGCCAACCAAAAATATTTCCATCTTTTAGATGATGCCGGCAAGCTGAAACCGCTATTTATCACCATTGCCAATATCGACAGCGCGGCCCCGGATCAGGTTATTTCTGGTAACGAAAAAGTGATTCGTCCGCGCTTAGCCGACGCCGCTTTTTTCTACGAAGTCGATCGCAAACGGACTCTTGCCTCAAGGACTGCTCTACTGGAAAGCGTTGTATTCCAAAAGCAGTTAGGCACTCTGGCGGATAAGGCGCGTCGCAGTACCGCCGTGGCGACCTTTATTGCAGAAAGGATCAACGCGGACGTTGCTCATACTCAGCGCGCCGTGGCACTGGCCAAGTGCGACTTAGTCACCGAAATGGTGCTCGAATTCCCCGAGCTTCAGGGAATTATGGGGCGCTATTACGCTGAGCTAGATGCTGAGCCTGTCAACGTTTCTCAAGCACTTGAAGAGCAGTACCTACCGCGTTTTGCCACCGATGCCATCCCCCAAAGCGCAACCGGTAAGGCACTAGCGTTGGCGGACCGCCTGGATACCCTGGTCGGTATCTTTGGGATTGGTCAACGCCCCACTGGCGCAAAAGATCCCTTCGCTTTGCGCCGCGCCTCTATTGGCGTGCTTAACATTCTGGTTAAGGGCGAGCTTAATCTTGATCTGCGCGAGCTTCTTAACATTGCCGCAGAACAGCACATGAGCCTGCCTAAGGCAGAAGGACTTGTTGAGGATGTACTGACTTATATGTTGGATCGTTTCCGCGCCTGGGGCCAAGATGAAGGCATTAGTGCGGAAATGTATCTTGCTGTGCGCGCACGACCGGTGACGAACCCGCTTGATTTCGCTCGCCGCCTTCGCGCTGTTAAAGCCTTTGCTCAACGCGATGAAGCCGCAGCGCTGGCATCCGCCAATAAGCGAGTTTCTAATATATTGACTAAGCAGGCCAATACCGATATCACTCAGGTGGACTCAACGTTACTGGCAGAAGATGCTGAGAAAAAGCTGTTCGACGCGGTAATGGCTAACCAAGCGCTGGTGGCTCCGCTGTTTGCACTGGGTGACTACCAGAAAGCACTCGATATACTGGCTACCCTTCGCGAGCCCGTGGATGCCTTCTTTGATCAGGTAATGGTCATGGCAGATGACCCTGCTATTCAGCGCAATCGGTTAGCGCTACTGGCCAGCTTGCAAGGTTTGTTTTTAGAGGTAGCCGATATCTCGCTACTACCTCAATAATCTTATACACCGACCCCCTCTAACCGATGGCATCGCGCCATCGGTTTTTTGTTTCACGTGAAACATTCCAATAATCCACAGTGCCTTCAATAGGAAATTCCTCATACGATCAGGGGAACAATTACCTAAACTTATGTCTAATGTGTTGCGTCTAGTCGCTTGGAAAACTCTCAATAAACATATCTATAGCGGCGTCTCTCAAATGCTTAATGAGGTATTATGGGTGGATAAACAAGCTTTAGACTTAATTTCTTCACTGTTTAGCTTTTTTGTTTCTCGGCCGATTTAGGAGTAAAATAATCGATATTAATGAAACAAAACGCTTTATACAGATAAGTCGTTTTCGTGGCAGAAATTTATCCGACTTGTTTGACCGTTAGTTAGCCGCGAGGATCCAGCTTATGTATGATCTTTTTTTACTCGACTCTCTCCCACGCCAGCAGGCAACCATGGCGCCACATATGCTTAATGGCGATAAGCTGTGGCTAAAGCGGGCGGCAAAGCGTAACTCGCGTTTGGCGCCCCGCTTAAACTATTGGCCATGTGGCTCAAACTAGATGCGCTTAAGCCTGTTCCCAACATAGGCGGTGAAGAAAGCATCATCATTGAAGCTAACCGTATCGAAACCTTACAAAAGGCGGGTATTCCGGTGCCGATTATTCTAGCGCAAACACCTCAGGCACTGCTCTTGGCCGATGCGGGTACGCCTGAGCAACCCGCTGTCACATTGCTAGAAAAAATTAAAAGTACAAATGACGTTGCTCAAATTGATAAAATTTTAGCACTTAGCATTGAAGCGCTGAATAGCGTTCATCATCGAGACTGCTACCTGAGCGAAGCCTTCGCACGCAATATTCTGATCACTAATGATAAAACCGTTTTTATCGACTTTGAGACCGACCCTGGTCAGGTTCACGCACCGGTGGATTGCATGGTGCGCGACTGGTACTGCTTTACTTTTTCGCTATACGGCAAGCTGTATAAATCACCAACGCAGTACGAGCGTTTAACACCGGCGCTAGTGGAGGGTTTGAAAAATGCGAAGCAGGACGTACGCGAGCGCTTTTGCGAAACACTTCCTAAACTGCTTCACTTACGGCGCATACCCTTTAAATTCTTCGGTAGCGACGGACGAAAGTTAAGCGTTACCCTTCAGTCTCTTGCAGCACTCAATCAGCGCCTATAGACGAGATTTCGATGCCGACATACCCTCAAAAACTGGTTATTCTTGACCGTGACGGCGTCATCAATCAGGACTCAGATGCTTACATCAAGTCCCTAGATGAATGGATACCTTATCCTGATTCAATTGCTGCCATCGCTCGTTTGTCGCAGTCAGGCTATATTGTAGCCATAGCCACTAACCAGTCAGGAATTGCGCGGGGGTATTATGATGAAACTGTACTTGCCAAGATCCACGCGCGTTTAAAAACATTGGTAGAGGCCGCAGGAGGCCGTATTGCGCACATTGCCTATTGCCCACATGGTCCCGACGATAAATGTACTTGCCGCAAGCCGCTGCCTGGACTGCTTCATGACATCCAGCGCGTATTAGGATTATCGAGCCTGTCAGGAAGCTGGATGGTGGGTGATAGCCTTCGCGACCTTCAGGCAGGCCACGCTTGTGGCTGTAGACTTGTACTCGTTAAAACGGGCAAAGGCGCACAAACCGCTCAAAAAGACCTAGGTCTCAATAACGCATTAATCTGCACTAACTTGAAAGACTTTACCGACAACCTTCTCGCTGGACGACTAGGTTAAAGCGTTTATTAATTTAAATCTCCTTGAGATACGCCAGCATTATACGCAAATGGTTAAAACGAAAAAAATGCCGCGGGCTATTCCCAGCGGCATTTTTATTTTCATTGTTTCACGTGAAACACGTCATACGCCTTTATACGTCGAGATTGGCCACTAAGGCATTTGTCTCGATGAATTCGCGACGAGGCTCTACATCATCACCCATCAGCGTATTAAACATCATATCGGCACCCACAGCGTCTTCAATAGTGACACGAAGCATACGACGGCTGTCAGGATCCATGGTGGTGTCCCAAAGCTGATCGGGATTCATTTCGCCTAGCCCTTTATAGCGCTGCACGGACAGCCCACGCTGGCCTTCTTGCATAAGCCATGCAAGGACCTCAGAAAAATGAGCTACGGGCTTCTGACGCTCTCCTCGCGCGATATAAGACCCTTCTTCAAGGAAACCATCCAACACAGCGCCAAGCTCAGCAATCCCGCGATAGTCGGCGCTTTCGAAGAAATCGAGCCCCCAAACATAGTCGGTAGTCACACCGTGGGCAACTAGCGAGACGGTAGGTAAATACAGCGCACGCTCTGTGTCTTCCTGAAGATGGAAGTGATACCGCGGCCCGCCTTCATAGGCCACCATATCGTCCATTGTCTTCTGAAGCTCATCAATCCAGCTCTGCATGGTGACACGATCTTTAAGACTCGCCTCCCCTTTCAATGCCGACGTATGGATAATCTGTTTAAGCACCTCATTCGGATAAACGCGCGATAAGCGATCAATTCGCTTCATCACGGTGCGATACTGGTTGACCAGCGATTCAAGCTGAGAGCCGCTAATACCCGGTGCATTGGCATTAACATGCAGGCCAGCGCCATCCAACGCTGTCGTGGTTAAGTAATCCACCATCGCCTGCTCATCTTTAAGATACAGCTCTTGCTTGCCGCGCTTAATTTTATAAAGCGGCGGCTGAGCAATAAAGATGTGGCCACGCTCTATTAACTCCGGCATTTGGCGGAAAAAGAAGGTCAGCAGCAACGTACGAATATGCGAACCGTCAACGTCCGCATCCGTCATGATAATAACGGAGTGGTAACGCAGCTTATCGGGATTAAATTCTTCACGGCCTATACCACAGCCAAGCGCAGTGATTAAGGTGCCCACTTCAGCGGACGAGAGCATCTTATCAAAACGTGCTTTCTCAACGTTCAGGATTTTACCTTTAAGCGGCAAAATGGCCTGAGTACGACGATCGCGCCCCTGCTTTGCACTACCACCTGCAGAATCACCCTCCACCAGGTAAAGCTCAGATTGGCTCGGATCTTTCTCTTGGCAGTCTGCAAGTTTACCCGGCAAACCGGCGATATCTAACGCGCCTTTACGCCGCGTCATGTCTCGTGCTTTACGCGCTGCTTCGCGCGCGCGCGCCGCGTCCAGCATCTTATTAACAATGGCTTTAGCTTCGTTGGGCTTTTCAACCAGGTATTCGGAAAACAGACGGCTCATCTCTTGCTCAACCGCTGTTTTAACTTCGCTGGAAACCAACTTGTCTTTTGTCTGAGATGAAAACTTAGGATCCGGCACTTTTACTGAGATAATCGCCGTTAATCCCTCACGAGCGTCATCACCGGTGGTATTCACTTTGGCTTTTTTAAGCAGATTTTCGGCGTCGATGTAGTTATTTAATGTACGCGTAAGGCCGGCACGAAAGCCCGCCAAATGTGCGCCGCCATCCCGCTGAGGAATATTATTGGTGTAACAGAAAATATTTTCAGTGAAGGCTTCGCTCCACTGCATGGCAACCTCAACTTCAACGCCATCATCACGGACAGCATTAAAGTGGAACACTGGGTTAATCACATTCTTATTGGTGTTCAGGTGATCAACAAAGGCTCTTAAGCCACCTTCGTAATGAAATAGCTCCTCTTTACCGCTGCGCTCATCCAATAGCCGTATAGCTACGCCGGAATTCAAAAAGGAGAGTTCACGCAGGCGCTTGGCCAATATATCGAAATGGAACTCGATATTGCCAAACGTTTCTGGCGAGGGGCGAAAATGAACGCGCGTGCCGCTTTTTTCAGTTTTCCCGACCACGCCCAGAGGCGCCTGAGGAACACCGTGACGATACAGCTGTTCAAACACTTCACCTTGACGCCAGATAGTGAGGCGCAGCTCGGCAGAAAGCGCGTTAACAACCGAAACCCCTACGCCGTGTAGGCCGCCAGACACCTTGTAGGAGTTGTCATCAAATTTACCGCCCGCGTGCAGTACGGTCATGATAACTTCAGCGGCGGAAACCCCCTCACCCTCATGAAGCTCGGTAGGAACACCGCGACCGTTATCGCTAACGGTGACCGACTCATCAGGATGAATGACAACGCGAATTTCGCTGCAGTGGCCCGCCAAAGCTTCATCGATGGAGTTATCCACCAACTCGAAGACCATATGGTGCAGACCAGTTCCATCGTCGGTGTCACCGATATACATACCTGGGCGCTTGCGTACTGCGTCCAGCCCTTTGAGCACCTTGATGCTTGATGAATCGTAAGCCTGCTCGCTCATTGACCACTCCGTCGTGAAGTCTGTCTCGTTCCGTATCGCCGATGTTTCTGCTTAGCTGTCCTGCACTAATTGGCTTAACCCATGCTCAACATGTTTCACGTGAAACATTTTTACTGCCGTATCAGGGAGCCACGTGCGTCGTAAAGCAGAAGACTCGACGCTGGTAATAAAAGCTTGGCACTGCATATCTTCCAGTAGCTGACAAAACTGATAACGATTTTGTTCGTCAAGTTCCGCAGGCAAATCATCGATAAGATAAATACAGTGTCGCTGTGCTGTTCTTTCCAGAAACCGGCCTTGGGCAAGCTTCATGGCGCTGACCACTAACTTCTGCTGGCCTCTGGAAAGCACTTCAACAGCCGGCTGTTTATTCACTCTTATGCGTAAATCGGCACGCTGCGGGCCTTGCTGGGTAAACCCCATCTGCTGATCGGTGGCGCGGCTATCGTGCAGCACTGCCGAAAGAGACCTTTCTTTATCCCACCCTCTCGCGTAGCGAAGTGAGAGGCTGAGCAAAGGAAACAGCATTTTTAAGGTTTCTTCAAATACAGGTAGAAAATCGCTGAACCAGGCTCTTCGCAGCATATCCATTTGCTCACCCCAGTAGGCAAGTTCTTGCTCCCAAACAACCATTTCCTGGGGTTGTATTCTACCACGCCTAAGCAGTGCATTCCGATGTTTCAGCGCACGGCGGGTACGCTTCCATATTCCCAAAAAGTCGTGTTCCACGTGAAACACACCCCAATCCAGAAACTCACGCCGTCCTGCCGGTGACCCTTCCAGCAAGCGAAACGCATCCGGATTAATAAGCTGCAACGGCATGGCTTCAACCAAGGCTGCTAACCGAGCGTTTTTCTCGCCTTTTAAGCGCAATTCTAGCTCTCTCTGGGCACGTAGACGGCGAACGCCTAGGGCAATCTCAGGTTCACCGCTTAGGCGCCCAAAGAGCGTCATATGCGGCTGCTCAGATTGAATGGCATGCTTCAACTGACGAGTACGAAACGAACGTCCCATGCCTAGAATATGCACGCCTTCCAGCAAGCTGGTTTTACCACTGCCATTAGCACCACTAATAACGTTGATACGAGGTGATGGCATCATCTCAACCGGTAGAAGGTTGCGCAAGCCATGGAAATTAAGCAGTGTTAGGCTCATTTCGGTATCGTCACTTCTAAAATCGCTAAGCTAGGTGGCCAGTAAGCACTACGAGACCAGTAGCATTCAAAGAAGAAACGGCGCTTCTGCTATCAGAAGCGCCGCTCAATTCCCCATCTGAACCTATACGTAATATAATTACAGGCGCATGGGCATTACGACATAAAGCGCGTCACCGCCACCAGGCTCTTCAAGCAGCGCACTGCTGTTTGGGTCTGCCAGTGTAAGTTGCACTCGTTCTTGGTTAAGCACCGTTAACACATCAACGAGATAGCCAACGTTAAAACCAACTTCCATAGCACCGCCGTTATACTCAATGGCGATATTTTCTTCAGCTTCTTCCTGCTCAGGGTTATTGGCCATTACTTTAAGATTATTTTCCTCAAGGTAAAGGCGTACCCCTCGATACTTCTCATTAGACAAAATAGCCGTGCGTGAAAGCATCTGGCGCAGCTCTGCACGCTCAGCTATCAACACTTTATCGCCATTGCGCGGGACTACACGCTCGTAATCCGGAAATTTACCGTCGATTAACTTAGAGGTAAATGTGAAATCACCAGTGTGTGCACGAACGTGACTGGAGCCCAACGTTAGGCTTACCGGCTCATCGCTGTCGTCTAACAAGCGCGACAGTTCCAAGATGCCCTTACGCGGGACAATCAGCTTTTGCGACTGGCTAACAGAGACGTCGATTGGCCGAGAGCACATCGCCAAGCGGTGGCCATCGGTGGCTACCGTGCGTAGCAGGTTACTTTGAATTTCCAGCAGCATGCCGTTGAGGTAATAGCGCACATCCTGCTGTGCCATGGCAAATGATGTGGCTTCAATCAGATGCTTTAAAATACCGCGAGGCACACTGATTTCCTGGCTGCCGTCGGCATCTTCAATATTTGGAAACTCAGCTACCGGTAATGTTGACAGCGTAAAACGCGAACGACCGCTGCGCAGTATTGCGCGGCCGTCTTCAACGCTAAGCTGAATGTCAGACTGGTCGGGAAGAGACTTACAGATGTCCATCAGCTTACGAGCAGGCACCGTGGCAGCGCCCGGCTGATCAACTTGGCTTGCTACGGTACGCCCAACCAGCTCAACTTCTAAATCAGTACCGGTGAGCGAGACCTGATCGCCTTCTATCTGAATCAACACATTAGAAAGCACAGGTAGTGTTTGGCGGCGCTCGACGACACCGGCGACCAGCGTCAGCGGACGTAGCAGCGCCTCTCGGGAAATCGAAAATTTCATCAATGCTCCGGTTCTATATCCTGACAGACCTGCGCATCGCAGGTCCGTCCTATGGAATGATTAACTGGTCAACAGGCGCAGTAAATTCTTATAGTCCTCACGAATGTCCGCACTTTCTTCCTGCAACGATTTAACTTTTCGGCATGCGTGCAGCACCGTGGTGTGATCACGCCCACCAAAAGCGTCGCCAATCTCTGGCAAGCTATGATTGGTTAGCTCTTTAGCGAGCGCCATTGCCACCTGACGGGGTCGAGCAACGGAGCGTGAACGACGCTTAGAAAGCAAGTCTGCCACCTTAATTTTGTAATACTCCGCCACCGTACGCTGAATATTATCAACGCCAACCTGCTTATCTTGAAGGGCTAACAGATCTTTTAATGACTCGCGAATAAAATCTTGGGTAATCGTTTTACCCATGAAATGCGAATCAGCAATAACTTTTTTCAACGCGCCTTCCAATTCGCGCACGTTGGAGCGAATTTTTTGAGCAATAAAGAACGCCGCATCGTGAGGCAAATCGACCTTAGCTTGATCAGCTTTCTTCATCAAAATGGCTACGCGCGTCTCAAGCTCCGGCGGCTCAATCGACACCGTCAGCCCCCAGCCAAAGCGTGATTTCAGACGCTCTTCTACACCGCTAATCTCTTTCGGATAGCGATCAGAGGTCAGAATCATCTGCTGGCCGCCTTCCAAGAGCGCATTGAACGTATGGAAGAACTCTTCTTGTGAACGCTCTTTACCGGCAAAAAACTGAATATCGTCAATTAGTAAGGCATCAACGCTGCGATAAAAACGTTTAAAATCATTAATCGCATTAAGCTGTAATGCCTTCACCATATCGGCAACAAATCGCTCGGAGTGTAGGTATACAACGCGCGCATTTTCACGCCGGGTCGCTAACGCATTGCCAACAGCGTGCATCAAGTGGGTTTTACCCAGCCCCACTCCGCCGTATAAAAACAGCGGGTTATAGGCACCGCCAGGATTTTCAGACACCTGGCGCGACGCCGCGCGTGCCAGTTGGTTCGATTTACCTTCAACAAAGGTATCAAAGGTAAAATTAGGATTAAGTCCGCTGCCATGTTTCAGGCTGCCCTCAACTTGCACCTGGCGCTCATTGGGGCGACGCGCAGGCGCTTGCTGCTCACGCAATTTATCGATTTCACGCTCGTCGGCGACATCTGACCGCGATGACGTATGCACCGCTGGCGAAGCAGGTCGCGATGGTGAAGCCGATATAGGATTACCTAAATCACGATGCTGAGGCGCCTGCGTAGCCGGGCGGCGACTACCTACCGTCAGGCTGACCTTAGGCGGTTTCGCGGGTGCAAGTTCACGCATCAGCTCACTTATCCGCTTGGCGTACTTATCACTCACCCAATCGCGCACAAAACGATTCGGCGCT
>NZ_JBQDLQ010000056.1:0-23605 GCF_052095695.1 Halomonas sp. | reverse complement strand
TGGGTGCGGGCACCCCTGACCAGAATGCTGTCCATCAACACCTCGAATCGCGCGGTAAAAACGTGATTATACGTTTGTCGTGCCCCTCCCGGCAAAGCCGCATTATTAACCTGCGGCAACGTGCGACGTTTCCAGCGTGAGCGCAAACCGCTAGAATGGAGGATTATCTCAAAACGTTATGCTGATTCACCTCATGCTTATCCATCACGTAGCTATTTTTCATCGTACACAGGGGTATTATGCGCAAGGTTTCCGCGTTATTGCTGGGCTCTGAACGCCGTGCAATTAGCGGTTTAGCCGGGCTTTATGCGTCTCGCATGCTGGGTTTGTTCATGGTGCTACCGGTGTTGGCGCTATACGCCGATACGCTGGAAGGATCGACACCCCTGCTAGTGGGCGTGGCGTTGGGTATTTATGGACTAACCCAGGCGACGCTGCAAATTCCGTTTGGCTTACTTTCAGATCGCATTGGTCGCAAGCGGGTGATTGCACTGGGGTTAGCGATTTTTGCGCTTGGCAGCATGGTGGCGGCCCTTTCCGACACCATGGTGGGCATCATCGCCGGGCGGGCTCTCCAGGGCGGGGGCGCCGTTGCGGCGGCTATTATGGCACTTCTTGCCGATCAAACCCGTGAAGAAGTGCGTACGGCCGCTATGGCGGTTATTGGACTATCGATTGGTGTCTCGTTTGCGATTGCCATGGTGCTAGGCCCTTGGCTGGCGGCCTGGGCAGGATTAGCCGGTGTTTTTTGGTTTACTGCGCTACTGACGCTGGTGGGGTTGCTAGTGCTGTGGCGTTGGGTGCCTGCCGCGCCACGCCGTCGTCGCCATCGTGATGTCAGCATGGATCGTCAGCAGTTTAAAAGCGTGATCATGCGCCCCGACTTATGTCGGCTTGACGTGTCGATTTTTGCGCTGCATTTGGTACTGATGGCAATCTTTGTGGCGGTGCCTTTCCGTCTACTGGGTGCCGGTGTGCCGATTGAGTATCATGGGCTGGCTTATCTAGGCATTATGGCACTCTCGTTTGTCGCTATGGTGCCGCTCATCGTTGTGGCGGAAAAAAAGCAGCAAATGCGGTTGATGTGTTTGCTGGCCATCGGCGCTATTGTCATTAGCTTGGCAGGGCTTGGGTTGCCGCTCTTCGCGGGAGATTGGCTGTTTGTATGGCTGTTTGTGTTCTTTACCGGCTTCAATTTTCTGGAAGCCACATTACCTTCCATGCTCAGTAAGTTGGCGCCAGCCGGAGCGAAAGGCACGGCGATGGGGGTTTACTCTACCAGCCAGTTCTTAGGTGCTTTTTTAGGTGGTACTCTGGGGGGGCTTTTGGCCCATTTCGGAGGTCTCAATGCAGTCTTTATTGGCTGTGCAGGGCTGGCCCTTTGCTGGTGGGTGGCAATGTGGTGGATGCCGTCGCCACCGCCGCTATCCAGTGAAATAGTTGCGTTAGATGACACGCATGCGGATGCGCTGGACCTGCTCATGGAGCGTTTAGCCGACGTGGTTGGTGTTGAAGACGTTATGTTGGTGCCGGAAGAACGCTTGGTCTATTTGAAAGTGAATCGCCAGCAGCTGGATCGAGCGACATTGACTAGGCTAATGTCGCCACCCCAATCTTAACCAAGCAGGGCCGTAACATTGGCCTTGGCTGATAATTAACCCTACGTGACACTTATTAAAAGATAAAAGGAGCACCTTATGGCTCGCGGTATTAACAAGGTCATTTTGATTGGTAACCTCGGGCAAGACCCTGAGATGCGCTTTACGCCAAGTGGTACAGCCGTGGCAAATTTAAACGTGGCGACCAGCGATACATGGATGGATCGCCAAAGCGGTCAGCGTCAAGAACGCACCGAATGGCACCGTGTTGTCATGTTCAATAAGACGGCCGAAATCGCCCAGCAGTACCTGAAGAAAGGCTCTAAAGTCTACATCGAAGGGCGCCTGCAAACGCGAAAATGGCAGGATCAGAACGGCCAGGATCGCTACTCAACTGAAATCGTCGCTAATGATATGCAGATGCTGGACGGTCGTACGGGGGATTTCCAGGGCGGCGGTGCTCCGCAAAATAGCTATTCTCAAAATAACGCTGCTCAGAACGGATCTGCCCAGAATGGGCCGGCTCAAAATAGTCCTGCTCAGCACAGTCCTGCTCAGCATAGTCCCGCTCAAAATCATGCTACACCGAGCAGCCCGGCCCAGCATAGTCAGGGGGGCGGTTATCCTCAGCAGAATAGCCCTCAGTCGGCGCCTCGCCCCGCGCAGCCAGCACCGTCGCATCAGGGCAATCAAGCACCTCAGCCGCACCAGCAAAACAACAGCTATGGCGCTCCGGATCCGGGCAACTTCGATGACTTCGATGACGAGATTCCGTTCTGAAAGTGCTATTAACCGCGCACCTTAGAATGAGGCGTGACGAGGAGAGGCTGTCTTGAAGCTGCTGATACTGGATGCCGGACATTGCCTGAGCCTGGCATTGGCCCGGGAAGTAAGTCGTCGCACCGACACAAAGCTGGTCATCGAGCAAGGTGCGTCTATCACGGCGTCACGTCTTGAGACAATCGCGCCTGACGCTGTGATTATTCCGCCGCTGGCACGTCCGCTGGGCATGGCGCCGGCGGAGGTCTCTGCTCATGCTGATGCGGTTGATGCCTGTTTGGATGCCTGCCTATCGCAAGACGTAGCGCTGATATGGTGTGTCTCTGATCAGCTCTATGAAGATGGTTTGGATGTTCCTATCGACGAGCATGTTGTGCCTGCCCCGCGAGACGAAAGTCTGCGTCGGCTGGTGCAGGCCGGGGATCGTATCCGCGCCGAACTGCAGCGTCATTTGATTGTGCGCCTAGGCCCGCTGTTTGCGTTAGAGGGCAGCCATGCGTGGCTCAATGACATCATCGATAGTCTGGTCGTTCAAGAAGCGGTGCGCGCGGCGGAAGACGTGATTTTTTGCCCGACATCTGCAGATGCTGTCGCGATGGCGCTAATCGGTATGCTTCAGCAGCAGGTCGGTGGTGCGAACGCTTGGGGAGCGTATCATCTTGCCGGCACCGAGCCCGTCAGCGCCTTTACGTTCACCTCGATGGTACGCACCCAGCTGTTAACGCACCTTGAAGGGCGTGGCGAGCAGATTGTACTGGGTGAGGTGCAGCCGCTGAAGCACCATCACGATGCTAAGCTACGGCGCGTTTTAAACTGCCGGCGGGTGCTCGATGTCTTTGGCGTACATCAAAAACCTTGGCGTTTAGAGGCGGGGCGTATGATCGATGCATGGTGTTTGATCCGTGAGAATGACCGTGCTGACGATACAGGAGCATCGGCTTGATAAATGTGGTTCGCACTCTGATCTTTTATGCTGGCTATTTTTTAGCTATGCTGATGATTGGCGTACTCTTTTTACCGATCGCTCCCTTTCTGCCGCTGTCGGGTCGCTATCGCTTACTGAATTTGTATAACTACTTCTTAATGGTGTGGTTTCGAATCGCCTGTGGGGTTAGCTACGATATTCAAGGGCGAGAAAATCTGCCTAGCGGCCCCTGTGTAATTCAAGCCAATCATCAGTGCGAATGGGAAACCGTGTTTCTACAGGTGATGAAACCACCGGTATGCACCGTGCTGAAGCGCGAATTACTGCGTCTGCCTATTTTTGGCTGGGGGCTACGACTGTTGCGCCCCATCAGCTTGGATCGCTCAAAACCAGCGCGAGCGTTGAAGCAGGTGCTGACTCAAGGCGTTGAGCGGCTGGGCACCGGGCTATCGGTACTTATTTTTCCGGAAGGCACTCGGGTTGATCCCGGTCAGCGTAAACGTTACAACAAAAGTGGCAGCGTAGTGGCATGTCGTGCTGGGGTTCCGGTGTTGCCCGTTGCCCATAACGCAGGGGAGCGTTGGCCTGGGCGTCATTGGGTTAAGCGTCCTGGCGTGCTACGTGTGCGCATTGGCAAGCCCATTGAAACAGCGGGGCGTATGCCTGATGAAGTGCTGGCCGAAGTTGAAGTATGGATCGAGGCACAGCTGCAAGAAATTTCTGAGGTACCACGACCTACCACTCGATAACGGCATCGCTTTTAACGACATAGCTTTTCACGACATAGCTTTTAACCAATAATGGCGCCCATAGGGCGCCATTATTGTATCAACCGTCGATATTACCCTTCGATACTTATCAAGTTGGTCGTCGCACTAGTGTTCAACGTACTAACGTTTATCATTATAGCGTTGGAACACCAGGCACGCATTGGTGCCGCCAAAGCCGAAGCTATTAGACAGCGCGCGCTCGATGGTCACGCCATCTCGGCGTTCGGTGACAATATCAAAGCCATCAGCCTGCTCATCCAACTCTGTGACATTCGCCGAAGCCGCTACAAAGCTGTGCTGCATCATCAGCAGTGAATAGATCGCTTCCTGCACGCCGGTGGCGCCTAACGAGTGGCCGGTGAGTGATTTGGTTGAGCTCATCGCAGGCGTTGTGTTGCCAAAGACCATGCGTATGGCTTTTAGCTCTGCAACATCACCTACCGGCGTTGACGTGCCGTGGGTATTGATATAGTCAATCGTGCCGTCAACCGTGGCCATCGCCTGATGCATGCAGCGCATGGCGCCTTCGCCAGACGGCGCGACCATATCGTAACCGTCGGAGGTGGCACCGTAGCCGACTAACTCGCCATAGATCTTGGCACCACGCGCTTTAGCATGCTCCAACTCTTCCAGTACCAGCATGCCGCCGCCGCCTGCAATTACAAAACCATCGCGCGCTTTATCGTAGGGGCGCGATGCCTTGTCAGGCGTGTCGTTATAGTGGGTCGAGAGAGCACCCATGGCATCAAAGAGACAGGAGAGTGTCCAGTGCTCTTCTTCACCGCCGCCGGCAAACACCACGTCCTGCTTGTTTAGCTGAATTTGCTCCATTGCACTGCCAATACAGTGTGCAGACGTCGCACAGGCAGAAGAGATAGAGAAATTCACGCCTTTGATTTTGAACGGCGTCGCTAAGCACGCAGAAACGGTGCTACCCATTGTGCGCGTGACCCGATAAGGGCCAACGCGGCGCAGGCCTTTCTCGCGCAGCACGTCGGCTGCCTCGACCTGGTTGGCGCTTGAGGCACCACCAGAGCCGGCAATAAGGCCAGTACGCTCATTGGATACCTGTTCGTCACTGAGACCCGCATCTTCGATAGCTTGCGCCATAGAAACATACGCGTAGGCCGCTGCATCACCCATAAATCGACGCAGCTTACGGTCGATCAGCGCGTCAAGATCAATATCGACGCTGCCCGCTACATGGCTACGGAAGCCACGCTCAGCATACTCTTCCTTAAAACGAATACCGCTACGCCCATTTTTGAGCGCGTCCAGGACCTGTCGTTGGTCATTGCCAAGGCAAGATACAATGCCAAGGCCGGTGACTACCACTCGTCGCATGGGAGCCTCCTGTTCAGAAATTCGCAGTGGAGGTGAATAGGCCAACGCGCAGATCATTAGCCTGATAGATGTCGCGTCCGTCGACGGTTACCGTTCCGTCGGCGATACCCAAAATGAGGCGGCGGGTAATAATACGCTTAATATTAATACTATAGGTCACTTTTTTAGCCTCAGGCAGGATCTGTCCGCTGAACTTGACCTCACCACAGCCCAGCGCGCGTCCGCGACCTGGATGGCCTAGCCAGCCCAAATAGAAACCGACCAGTTGCCACATGGCATCAAGGCCTAAACAGCCAGGCATGACAGGGTCACCGGGGAAGTGGCAGTCAAAAAACCACAAATCAGAGGCGATATCCAGCTCAGCGATCAGTTCGCCCTTGCCATGCTCACCGCCTTCTTCGTGAATGTGCTTGATGCGATCAAGCATCAGCATGTTAGGAGCTGGAAGCTGTGCATTGCCAGGGCCAAAGAGCTCGCCACGCGAGCAGGCCAGCAGTTCTTCGCGATTAAAGGAATGTTGCTTGGTCACTGAATCGTTCCGAGTATCAAGATGGTTGTTGGCCGCATGCGGCACCTAGAGCCGAGGAATAGCACCGGAGCATAACACGTGAGTCTAGCGTCAAAGCTCGGCCCGCAAGGCAAAGCCTAGTCTACTTCCCGAAACCGCTGAATGCACGCCATCCTCTACCTGACCTGCATTTTTACCACTTCCTTGCTGCGTCTGAAAGCGTGCAATAAGAGATAGCAATTCCATTAAATAGGAGGAGGTTGCGATCTCGTACTTTAAATAGAGCGTGATGGCTTGCTAAAGGCGAGGTGATCATGAGAGGCTATTTTGCTGGCTAGTAATATACCGGCTAAAGCCATAACACAGTGGTGCTAGGCCAAGCACAAGCGCTTGGCTATGAAAATCAAAGCCACCTAGTAAGCGTAAGCGGCCATCAATGGCCAGCCCGAGCGGCTACACACGGCGATAAACTGCCATTCCCCTGGCCGCCTGAAGGCGCCACAGGTGCCATGTTAATAATCCGCCTCCTGCAATCGCTGCGGCTCATGAGCCACCTAACACGCAGAGCAGCCAGTCCGCCTCAAAGCGCAGGGCCTTAAACAGCAATGCTTGCCATCGGCGTGCTGCCATTTACAGTGCGCCCGTTAACGGCATTGGTTTGGCGGCTGGTTTCGCAAGCAGCAGGTGGCAGGTGCCGATAGAGCGTTCAATAAAGCTGCCCTCGCAATAGCACAGATAATAGCGCCACATGCGGATAAAGCGCTCGTCATAGCCCAGCTTGCGCACTTGCTCAAGGCAGGCTTCAAAACGATGGCGCCATTCGCGCAGACTGTACAGTGAATATAGTAGTGGCTATTTACTGAGCGCTTTAAAGGCATCTAAGGCACGCAAGCGAGCCGCCTTGTGATCGACAATGGGAGCAGGGTAGTCCACATCGGTGAGCAGGTCTTGGCGAGGCGCGTGGCGCACTTTTGCCGGCAATTCAGCCAGCTCGGGCAGCCAATGGGCAGTAAACTCACTCTCTGCATCAAAGCGGGTCGACTGGGTCGTAGGATTGAAAATACGAAAATAAGGTGCGGCGTCCGTGCCCGTTGACGCTGCCCACTGCCAGCCGCCGTTGTTAGCGCAGAACTCCCCATCTACCAGGTGGCGCATAAAAAAGGCTTCGCCGCGCCGCCAATCAATCAATAGATGCTTGCTCAAAAACATTGCCGTGACCATACGCAGGCGATTATGCATCCAGCCTGTGTTTACCAGCTGACGCATGGCCGCATCGACGAGAGGATAGCCGGTGCGCCCTTCGCACTAGGCCTGAAAGCCTTCATCATCACGCCATGCCAGCTGTTTTGTGTGTTCCTGAAAGGGTTGATAGCGGCAGACCTGGGGAAAGCCCACCGCAACGTGCTGATAGAATTCGCGCCAGATCAGCTCATTGACCCAGGTGGTTAAGCCCAGGTCGCCATCGCCTAAATGACCGCTATTTTCGGCCATTACCGCTTGTAAACACTGGCGGTGAGAGATCATACCTAGCGCTAGGTATGGGGAAAGTTCGCTGGTGCCGCGCACCTTAGGCAAGTCACGCTGGGCCTTATAATGGCGACCACGAAAGCGCAAAAACCGCGACAAGTTATCGGCCGCAGCGTTCTCATCGGCCGGCCAAAGGCGCCCATCGACAGGCGTCTCGTCAAGTTTGGGCAGTGACGGCAGCGGGTCGCTGTTAATCGCCAGTTTAGCCTGTACGCTGGGCGTATCGCGCAGAGTGAGCTGATCGGCGGTGATGTTTTTATGCCACGCATTGGAGAATGGTGTAAAGACGCTATAGTAACTGCCTTTACCTGTTAGCAGGCTGCCAGGTGCGAATGCCACGCTATCGTGATAGCCATGAGACACAATGCCTGCCTGCTTAAAAGCGTCCTGCGCGGCTTGGTCCCGGCGCTGTTCGTTGAGCGCGTATTCATGATTAAAGTGCAGCTGTTCTACGTCGTGTTCGCGTGCGAGTTCAAGCAATACTGCTGGCGCCTGGTCATAGCGCTCAATGTCGCGATGCAGCAGCGGGATATTCAAACCGTTGAGCGCTGTTTTCAGCGCTGCCACGCCACGCCCCCAAAAATCTAGCTTATTGGCACCGTGGCCGTGTTTTTGCCACTGGGGAATACTGCGCAAAAACACCGCTATTACAGGGCCTTTGGCCGCCGCGGCGGCGAGTGCGCTGTTGTCATCAATGCGCAGGTCGCTGCGCAGCCAAATCAACTGTCGTTTCATAAAGTCTCCAGCGCGGCATAAACAAAAAAAATGGCCGATCACCACGAGGGCGAACGGCCAAGATAAAAATGAGCGGTTTACAGTACGCCAGACTCGCGTAACAGAGGGCGCAAGCGAGCGATCGCCTGAGGTAGATCATCGCCCAGCAGATGTAGCGGCCCATCTCGCAAATCGTCCGCACGTAGGCGAGCTACCTCGCCACACACTCCAATAGGTACGTTGAGCATCCTCGCCGCGTTGGGCAGCTCGTGTTGAATGTAGCTATCGTTTTCGCGCTGGCCGCTGGAAAGCAGCACCATCGATGAGTGCAGTCGCGCCACGGCCTGGGGTAGCGCCTCTAACGGCAATGAGTGATCTAGCATTTGCACGCGGTAGCCCTGCTCGCTGGCCATTAACGCGGACATCAGCACCCACAGAGGCCCCGGATCATCGGGCATTGCATTGAGTAAAATCAGCGGCCCGCGAGTCGTTTGATTGGCATAGTGCAAGCGAATGCCGACCTGGCTGCGCAAAAAGGCTTCCAGGGTGCGACGCACTAGCGGGTCTGGGCTCATCGTCCATTTCGCTTCTAGCGTTAAAATGACCGGTTGCCACAGCTCATCGATAGCGATGCTTAGCGGGTAGAGCGCCAGGCTTTGATGATAAAACGCCTCTAATTTCGCTAGATCAAGCGCTTCTATAATACCTTGCAACTGCTGGCGCTGGCTGGACCAGTCACCGGCATCTGTGGCAGGAGCTTCAATTGTTTCTGGCTGGTCAAGCAAGTCCACGACTTGACTGACCGGCACACCACGATTTAACCACTGCAGAATGCGTTCGATGCGGGTAATGTCGTCCTGGGCATAGAGGCGATGGCCTTTCGGCGTGCGCTGAGGGCGAATAAGCCCGTAGCGTCTTTCCCAAGCGCGAAGGGTGACGGAGTTCACACCGGTTAAACGAGACACTTCCCGTATGGGGTAAAGCGGCGTATCGGGTGGGTGGGTCGCCTTGAAACTCATGGGCGCCAATACCTCTTCTTAGTTAACTGCCGTTGAGTCGTAAACGTTGGCATCGTTGTTAGCTGCAGCATAGGGCTACAGGCGCATCGCATTATTCGCCGCGGCGAAGATGATTCATATTCCATGTAACGTTGTCCGATTAAAAAGCTGAACATGAACACGCTACTGTATGCCCATTTGTACAACTTGTCGCTACTCGGTACAACCTTTATAAGAATCCTTCTTACTAGTAAATACTTGTAACTATTAAACCGACCGGCCTATTAGCGCTTCTCCTAAGCGGTGCCCTGATAGCCAGGCATCTTCAACACGGCCATCGCTAAAGCTGTCACCACATAACGCCAACCCGTCTTGACTGTATAAGTATTCACTGTCGCAGGGCGTCGCCGGCTCGGCGTAGCGCCAGCGATGAGCGCCCATGTCAATGATTGATGTGGGCGCCGCTGCTTGCCAGTACCTGAGCGCATGCAAGGCCGGATATGCCTGCGCCGATAACCGCAACGGAGTGGTTAGCCGACAGGGACGCTAGGGGTGTCGTCATCGTTTTTCTCGACATTTAGGCGTGAACTTGGCCAATTGTAGCCGGTGGGTATAAATGTCGTACAATGTAAGGATCACTTTACGATGCCGCGTGACACGGTGATGAGTTTGCTCAGGCGACACCCACACGGCATCAACAGGAGTAATAGCATGCGCGTATTAATAACCGGCGGCAGTGGCTTTGTCGGCCAGCGACTATGCCAGCAGCTGATTGAGCAAGGCCATGAGGTGCAGGTGGTTTCCCGACACCCTCACAAGGTACGTCAACGACTGCCTAGCGGCTGTGACATACGCGATAGCGCTCAGGCATTTATTCAATTGCCGCCGGACGCCATGATTAATCTAGCCGGCGAACCAATTGCTGCCAAGCGCTGGAGCGATGAGCAAAAAGCCAAGCTGATTAACTCGAGAAAGGCGGCGACACAACAGCTAGTAGCGCTGTGTGAGCAGTTACAGGCTAACGGTCAACCACTGCCGAAGGTCATGGTGTCGGGCTCGGCAATGGGCTATTACGGCGATCAGGGCAACCGTGTAGTGAGCGAAGACACGGTGCCCAACGAGGAGTTTGCCCACCGGCTATGCCAGCAATGGGAGGTTGCGGCCCAGCCATTTGAGGCACTGGGGGTGCGCTTAGCGATTGTGCGGATTGGATTAGTGCAGGCAGGTGGAGGCAGCCTGCAAAAGATGCTGTCGCCATTTAAGCTGGGTTTAGGGGGCCGTTTTGGCAGTGGCGAGCAGTTTATGCCATGGATTCACCGCGACGATTTAGTCGCAGCGCTGCTATTTCTGGTTAACCAGAACAACCTAAGCGGTGCTTTTAATGCCAGCGCGCCGCATCCTGTCACCAATGCTGTCTTTACCAAAACCTTGGCCAAGCAGCTCAACCGCCCGGCCATTTTCCCGGTACCCGCGTTTGTACTCAAAGCGGGATTTGGTGAAATGTCACGGCTGCTGCTGACCGGTGCCGACATGCGCCCCGCACGCCTTGAGGCCGCTGGGTTTACTTTCCAGTATCCCAGCTTGGACAAGGCGTTTGGGGCCATTCTTTGAGCAACAAGAAAGCTTAGCGGTCGGCGTCAACGGTGATAATCACCCGCACGGAATCAAGCCGTAGGCGGGTGTTTTCAATTGCGTCGCTGAGCGCCTGGCGTTCGTCCTTCAGTGCGTCGATTTCAACACTACGCACCGCCGGATTGTGCTCGGCCAGCGCGGTTAAACGAGCAAGCTCAGCGTCCAACTGGTCACGCATGCGCGCTTCGGCATTTTCTACAATGCTGGGCAGTTGGCGCCCAGCTTCGCTCTCACCTTGAGTGAGCAGGCCACGCAGCTGATCGTGACGGCTTTTGATCAGGTCGCGCGCCAGCGATTTATTGACCTTCTGCAGATTTTTACTTAGCCCGGTGAAGGAGATTTTGCTGGTCAGATTGGCGCCTGATTCATCCAGCAGCACGCGCACGGCGGTGGGCGGCAAGAACCGGTTTAGATGCAATTTTTTGGGCGCAGGACAGTGGGTGCGAAACACCAGTTCGGTCATCAAACGGCCGCTGGGAATAGCGTCGTGGCTCAGCAGCGCGAGCGCCGAGTTACCCATAGTGCCGTCCAGTACGCGCCCCATCATTTCGCGTACCAGCGGGTGTTCCCAGGAAAGCCGCTGCACATCGTCGCGCGCTAGCGCCTGGGCTCGGCTATACGTGGCGGTAAAGCCTTCTTCGCCTTTCACCAGGCCGGGCAGCCCATCCAGCATGTGTTGGCTGGGCTGCAGGTGCATCAGACCCTTGCCAATCTCCTGGCTATCTACCCCGAAAATATCCAGCGCGCGTTCAAGATAGCGCGGCAGGGCGGTGTCATCGTCAAGTTCGCGTACGGCATCAATGACCTGCTGAGCGCGGGCTGGGCGGCAGGCATTCAGCTCCAGCAGACGATTACGCCCCGCATCGTGCTCGGCCAGTTTGGCGTTAAATAGCGTGCGCGTTTCAGCGATAATCTCGTCAAGTGCTTCATCATCCAGCAGTGCGTCAGCCAGGGCGTCGCCAAAGGCATCATACAAATCGTTGCCGACTCCGTGAGGCGCGCTAAAAGCATCCATACCTTCGTGATACCAGCGCAGCAGGCGTTCACCGGGGCTGCCTTCAAAGGTAGGGATATGCAGCTCTATCGCATGACGCTGGCCGATACGATCCAGGCGGCCAATACGCTGCTCCAACTGATCCGGGTGTTGGGGCATATCGAACATAACCAGATGGCGGCAGAACTGAAAGTTGCGACCCTCTGAACCAATTTCCGAACACACCAGCACTTGTACGCCTTCGTCTTCATCGGCAAAGGCCGCCGCTGCACGGTCACGCTCTATCAGTGAAAGGTCTTCGTGGAACACCGGTGCGTGGTAGCCACCCAATACGCGCAGCCCTTCGGCGAGGCCTTCTGCGGTTTCACGATGGTGAGCAATGACCAAGACTTTTTCGTTGGCGAAGCCGCTGTCGCTATCGTCGCTGAGTTTTTCCAGCAGCCAATTAACCCTAGGATCGATGTGCCACCAGTCTTCGCTATTGAGCGGGTCGTTACTGAGTTCGCGATAGGCGGCATCGGGATAGATCAGCACATCAGGGTGATCCATCCCGGTCTCGATTAGCAGTTCATCGAGATAGTCGACGTCACGCTCAAGACGGCGCACGACGCGGCGGTAAGCTGAGGGCAGCGCTAGCGGGGCTAAGTTTAAGCGCCGCTCAGGAAAGCCTCCTACGTGGCGCCGGCTGTTGCGAAACATCACGCGTCCGGTGCCGTGGCGATCAAGCAGTGCCTCACTCAGCTGAGCGCGCGCGGCATCTTGCTGTTCGCTGCTGGCTTCCACGTTGCAAAGGGTGGCTAGCAGCGCCTGGCTATCACGGTCATCGGCGACGGCGGAAACAACAGCGCGCGCGTTAGGGTCGCTTGGCAGTGTCTCTAACGCATCGATGGCGCGGGCGACGTCGGTGTAATGGCCTTCTTCTGCCTGGAAGCGCGCTAGGTCGTGGTAGCGCTCGCCATCCAGCAGGCGCAGGCGGGCAAAGTGGCTCTTGATGCCCATCTGCTCTGGCGTAGCGGTGAGCAGCAATAGGCCCGGAATGGCCGCGGACAGTTGCTCTACACACCGATAGCCGGGGCCGCTGCCTTCCTCGTTCCAGTCGAGATGGTGGGCTTCATCGACAATCAGTAAATCAAACTGACTGGCGAGCGCCTGTTCTTGGCGCTTGGGGTTGGCAAACAGCCAGCCTTGGCTCGCCAGTACAAGCTGGGCATTTTCAAACGGGTTCTCGTTCCCGTAGGCCTGGCTTTGGGTTTCATCTAACAGCGAGACCTTGAGTGAGAAGCGACGCAGCAGCTCAACCAGCCATTGGTGGGTAAGGCTGTCAGGGACCAGAATCAGCGCGCGCTCTACTCGGCCATTGAGCAGCAGTCGGTGCAGAATAAGGCCGGCTTCGATGGTTTTACCCAGACCCACTTCGTCCGCCAGCAGTACGCGCGGGGCGTGGCGATGGGCGACTTCATCGGCGATATAGAGCTGGTGAGGAATTAAATCGATCCGCGGCCCAGAAAAGCCCAGCGCGCTATGCTGCTCAATGCGTTGATAGTGGTGCAGGGAGCGAAAACGCAAATCAAACCAGTCGTTACGATCGACTTGACCGGTCAACAGGCGATCGCGAGCCTGGTCAAACTGCATGGTATCGGCGAGTTTGGCTTCAGGGAGCTCGCGCGTGTTGCCCTCTTTGTCTTCACCGGTGTAGGTGATCAGACCGTGGGATTCTTTGCTGTTATCGACAACGATTTGCCAGCCGTCGGTTGACAGCACGCGGTCGCCACTACCGAACATGACGCGGGTGAGCGGGGCTTGGCGGGTATTGTAGGTACGGGTTTCCTGGCAGGCACTGAACAAAATGGTAACGCTACGGGCGTCGCAGTTAAGCACGGTGCCAAGCCCAAGCTCAGCTTCGCCGTCGCTAATCCAGCGTTGGCCGGGAGAAAAATCGCTCATGATGCCTCGGAGGAGTCTGCAAAACGGGTCGACTGCCGGCGGCGGGGAGCGCCGACGGCAACAGGGCGGGGGATTCTAACGCAAAGCAGCGGGGGGATTAAGGTGTATCGGTATCAATCTTCTAACCAGCGGTCTAAATGGGCGCGGGTGAGTTCACCCACGTGAACATCCAGCGTATTGCCCTGACGATCAAACAGAACGGTGGTGGGCAGCCCGGGGGATTCAAAAAGCGCCATTAATTGCTGGCTGGGATCACGCAGCGCATAGCGAAAATCCAACTGCTGGTCGTCCAGGTAGCGCACCGTAGGCAGCAGGTCTTCGCCCTGGTTGGCGACGATGACGCTAATACCCTCACGCTGTGCGGCGGCCTCAAGCAGCGGCATTTCGCGCCGGCACGGTGGGCACCAAGTGGCCCACAAGTTGACGATGATGAGATCGCCGCTTTCCGTCAGCGAGGGTAGGTGCACGTTATTACCGTCTACATCTTCCAGAGTCACGTCCGGCAGGCGATCAACGGCGAAGTCATTGCCCAAAGGCGCTAGCATGACCAGCATCAGCCATAGGCTAGATGCGGCGGCGAGTAGCGCCATGGCGCCCCCCATCGTCCTTAGCCGTGCGCGCAGGTTCCATGCAGTCCATGCCAATCCCGCGGCGAGACCCCAAAGGGCGTGATAACCCGGTTGCCAAACTTTTAGTATTTCAAGCGGTGCGCCGCTGTAGCTATCAAGATTAAGCAGTATGTGGCCAACGCGCGCGCCGATAAGCCAGGCAATAATCAGCCCGTAAAACCAGCGCTGATGGGCCTGGCGTGAAAGCCCTAATAACCATCCGGTGCACAGCAAAAGCAGCAGCGCACAGCCAATGGCATAAAGCCTAGGCAGCGAAATTAACAATGGCCCAAGAGCAATGGCGTTCATGAGTTTCCAATCAAGTTTTCCGTGAAGCAGGTACACTAACAGACTATACCGGCGAGCAGAACATTACGGAGACGTTATGCCCCCACCCGCTTTTGATCGGCTGCGCGCGTTAGCGATCGGCTCCCAAGCGATTGGCTTGATATTGATTATTACCCTGGAAACCATCATGGGGGACGCGGCCCGTCCCTGGCAGGGCGTTGTTCTAGCCGTCATGCTTGTTACGGCGTTAGCGATCGCGCTGGTGCGTCTTTATCGGCGTAATCAAGCTCGCAAACGCTGGGCTCAGCGCCTGGACGATCACGATGATACTTAGCACTTGCCGCTGGTCTCAATGGTTCTGTTTGCTGTGGCTGTGCAGGCTGATGGGTTTGCGTTACTGGCCAACGGGCAGCAGGCATTTGCCGCCTTGGGTCGGGTTGATTCGCCAAGCGCAGCGCGAGCTAGATATTCAAACCTACCTGCCGGACGGTGAGCTGAGTTGGCACCTTGAAAGCGAGGGTGAAATGGAGGTTTTAACCGCTGAGCCCGGCAGCGCTTGGCGTCATTTCAACGCATGGTTAAGCCATACACTCAAGCTAGAGCGCTGGTTGTAGTGTGTTTGTCGCTGGTTTTAACTTGTTTATCAAAGCAGCGTTAGAAGCTGGCGCTTGTATTTTTGGCGTTCCAGTTCCAGATTAATAGCAGCCCCGCATGTGAGCAGTGGGGCGCATTAAAAAAACAGGCAGGTTTTTTCACTGGGAGCGACAAACAATATGGTCAATAAGCGCGTATTAGCCACCGCTGTGGCGGCCTCGACCCTGGCAATGGCCGGATTTGCTCAGGCCGAGGTGAAAGTTGGTTTCTTGGGCGGCTTCACAGGCGGTATTGAGAGCTTAACGCCACCGATTTTTGCCGGTGCGCAGCTGGCCGTTCAGCAAGTGAATGAGCAGGGCGGCATTTTAGACGGCCAAACGCTAGTGATGCCATCTGGCGACACCACCTGCTCCGATGCATCGGCTGCCTCTAACGCCGCCGACCGTATGGTCAACTCTGAGAACGTTACCGCTATTATCGGTGCGCTATGTACCGGTGCCACGATTGCCGCGGCTAATAATGCCGCCGTTCCTGGCGGCGTGCTGATGGTCTCGCCAGCCTCAACGGCACCGGCAGTCACTGAGCTTGATGACAATGACTTAGTCTTCCGGACAGTTCCCTCGGATGCTTTCCAAGGTGAGATGCTCGCCAAGCTATTGCTCGACAAAGGCATTGATGCGGTCGCCGTCACCTATGTCAATAACGACTACGGCCAGGGTCTATCGGATGCCTTTGGCGCGGCCTTTGAAGCCGGCGGCGGTGAAGTGGCGGAAAACCTTGCCCACGAGGATAATCGTGCGGACTACCGCTCTGAGCTGGGTTCGCTCTCGGCCAGTGGTGTCGAGACGCTGGTAGTACTGGCCTATGCCGACACTTCGGGTCAAACCGTACTGCGTCAAGCCTATGAAAGCGGCATGTTTACACAGTACGTAGGCGCTGACGGAATGGTGGGCGATAGCCTTATTGAGGCCATTGGCGCTGACGTGCTTGAGGGCATGATTGCTACTCGCCCCGGTAGCCCCGACCTACCCGGTACGGATATTTTTATTGAAGCGGCGCAGGTTGCAGAGCTAGACCCAAGCGCGGTGTTTGCTGCCCAGGCCTATGACGCGGCGTTCCTGATAGCATTGGCCATTGAGCAAAATGGCAGCGCTGATCGCGAAGGGCTTACTGACGCGCTGCGCAGTGTTTCCAGCGCACCGGGTGAGGTCATTTTGCCCGGCGAGTGGGAAAAAGCGGTTGAGCTGATTGCGGCAGGTACTGACATCAACTACGAAGGCGCCTCCGGGTCCCATGAGTTCGACGACAACGGCGATGTTCCCGGCGTAGTGGTTGAAATGGTGGTCGAAGATGGCACCTTTACCAGTAAAGGTCTGGTTGATCTTTAAGCGCACAATGCCCGTAGTGTAAACACAGGGGTAGTGCCCGACGACTGGCGCTACATGTAGAAATACCCGGCTGAAGCAGCCGGGTGTTTTTTTAGCTCAACATTGGCAAGGCTTAGCTGTGGTTCTTAATCTTTTCCGGCAGCAGGCCTTTGGGCGCAAAGCGCAGCACCATCGTGATCAGCAGGCCAATCACCAGTACGCGTGCCTGTAGGGCGCGGCTATCCATATTGCTGGGTGCATCCCAGCCGAAGGCGCCTTCACCGAAAGCAACCGCAAGTTGCATCAAAAACAGCGCGAGCGGCTCGGACATAATCCAGATGATGTACACCGCCACGGCACCGAAAATCGTGCCCAGGTTATTGCCCGGCCCGCCAAGGATTACCATGACTAGCACGAGGAACGTGTGGTTGAGTGGCAGGTAGCCTTGAGGATCAAAAAGGCTGTTAAAGGTGCCCAGCATGCCGCCGCCTAGCCCCATCAGCACGCAGCCCAGTACAAAGATTTCTAAGCGGCGCTTGTTGATATTTTTGCCCATCGCGGCAGCGGAGACTTCATTATCGCGAATCGCCCGGATCATTCGCCCCCAAGGGGCATGGTAGGCGCGATGAAGAAGAAAGAAGATGGCGGCAATCACTACCGCGGTAAATGACAGATAGATGGCCCGAGAAAGCGTGAAGCCAAGCTCCGCCGGCCCCGGCGTCGGCCAGGGTAGCGGGGATACCGTGGCGGTGCCGCGGGTGAGCCAATCTGAGTTTTTGAGAAACGCTTTAATAATTTCGGCAATGCCTAGCGTGGCGATGGCCAGATAGTCACTGCGTAAGCCTAGGCATATATGGCCGATAAAGTAGCCCACGCCGCCGGCTAATGCACCGCCAACGATCCAGCCGGTCCAGGCGGGCAGGCCAAAGCCGCCCACAAATCCTGCTCGCGATTGAATTTCGCCAGTGACCTCACGTAGCAAGCTGATAACCACCATATAAAGCACGAGTGCCAAGACAACGGCGATCAACGTACGCAGTTTCTTAGGCACGCCCAGGCGGTCAAGCTTGGTGGCTGCGACGACCAGTAGCATGGCGGCGATACCATAGAGCAACACGCGTCCTAGCTCGCCCGGCAGCTCCGTTCCCCAGAAGGTATCGTTCACCGGTACGCTGAACAGCATCGCGCAAAAACCGCCGAGCGCGACAAAGCCCATGACCCCGGCGTTGAACTGGCCGGCGTAGCCCCATTGAATGGTGAGGCCTAGGGCGAGAATGGCATAGCAGGCAGCTTCCACTAACATTCGAGTGCTGTAGGCGGCGCCCATGACGGCGTATACCGCTAACACGGCGATGAGTAGCACCCCGAACAGAATGAACTCGCGCAGCGGGAAGCGACGCTCCTGAGTGGTATCTTTAGGGGTATAGGCAGGGTTGCGCGTTTTGGCTGAATTACTCATTAGATCACCTTGCCCTTAAAGAGTCCGGTGGGACGCCATACCAAAATGGCCACGAGAATGAAAAACGGCACCACGATCTTGTATTCTGTGCCTACAAAGGCCAGGTTCGACGGTAGCTCCAGCCAGGCCGGCAGGCTGTCGCGGAAGGGCCGCAGCAGTACGTTCCAGTTAAACACCGCTAACGTTTCCGCAAACCCCACCACAAAGCCCCCGGCAATCGCGCCATAAGGGTGGCCCACGCCGCCCACAATGGCCGCAGCAAAAATAGGCAGCAGCAGAAAGAAGCTTAGGTCGGGTTTGAAGGTCACGTCGAGGGCGAGCAGGGTGCCGGCAGTAGCGGCCAGCGCTCCTGCAATCATCCATGTCACGGCCACAATGGTATTGGTGTTAATCCCCGATGCCTGGGCAAGCTCAGGGTTGTCTGACATCGCCCGCATCGCCTTGCCAAGCCTTGAGCGGTGAAGAAATAGATGCAGTGCGACAACGGCAACCAGCGTAAGCACAAACAGATAAATTTGCGGTTCGGTAATCACGATGGGCGCGCGAGCACCTTCAAAGGGCAGGGCTAGGCGAAAGATTTCTTTGCGGTCATCGACATACAGACTTTGCCCGCTAGTGCCTGAAAATAGCCGGATAAGCCCCTGCAGAATAAGCGTGACGCCCAGCGAGCCAATAACCAGCACTATGGGCTTTACCCCATGGGCGCGCAGTGGTTTATAGAACGCTTTGTCGATGCCTACCGCTAATGCAGCGGTCAGCAGCATGGCCAGCGGTAGCATTAAGATAGCGGTGGGGACGCCAAGGCTCGCACCTGCGGCTGGAAACAGGGTGGTGAGCAGTAGCACCATAAAGGCACCAAAGGTCATCATGTCGGCATGGGCAAAATGGGCAAAGCGCATAATGCTGAATATCAGCGTTACGCCGACGGCCCCTATGGCATAGATGGAGCCGCTCACGCTGCCCGCAATCACCACATTATTAATAAAAAAAACCAGTTCGTTCACGTGTTTCTCCCTGGGGCTAGCCGCCTAAAAAGCTTTTAGCGACGTCCGGATCAGCCAGCAGTGCGGCCCCTGTGCCGGTAAAGCGGTTTTGGCCAGCAGCTAGCACAAAGCCTTTATCGGCAATCGCCAGCGCCTGCTTGGCATTCTGTTCCACCATCAAAATGCCAACGCCTGCGGCATTGATCTGTTTGACGCGATCGAAAATTTCATTCATGTACAGCGGCGACAGCCCTGCGGTGGGCTCATCGAGTAACAGCAGGCTCGGCTCGGCCATGAGCGCGCGCCCCATGGCGACCATTTGGCGCTGACCGCCAGAAAGCTCGCCGGCGGGCTGGCGGCGCTTCTCATGAAGCGGCGGGAAGAACTCATATACCTGCGCGAGCATCCGCTTGACGTTTTGCGGCTTTAAAAATGCGCCCATCTCCAGGTTTTCCTGCACGGAAAGGCTAGGGAAAATATTTTTCTCTTGAGGCACAAAGCCCATACCACGCTGTACCAGTTGGTTAGGTGGCAAGTTATGAATCGGCTGGCCGAGGAGCAGTATCTCGCCCTGGTTGACATGTAAAAGGCCAAAGATCGCCTTCAGCATGGTGGATTTACCTGCCCCGTTAGGGCCGACGATAACGCCAATTTCATCCGCGGCTAGCGTCATGTTTACCCCGTTAAGGATATTCATGCTGCCGTAGCCACCGTGCACATCGTGCGCATCGATTAATGGCCGATGTGCCGTTTCAATGGTTGAAGCCCCGGCTGTTGAGGGGCCGATGTTTGCAGGCATAGGGTCAGGAGTCTCTGCTAGGTCACTTGCAGGAAGCGACATCATTGTAATCATTGGGTGTGGCTAGGTTTGGTCACGCTCAGGCGGCATCGCTGCCAAAGTAAGCTTCGATAACCTCCGGGTTACTCTGAATATCGCTAATGTGGCCTTCCACCATGACGCTGCCTTGGGCCAGCACAATGACCGGATCACACAAACGGGCAATCATTTCCATGTCGTGCTCAATGACTAAAAAGGTGTAGCCCATCTCACGATGCAAGCGCTCGATATTGCCCATTAAATCGCCCAGCAGCGTACGGTTTACCCCGGCGGCGATCTCATCTAAGAGCACGATTTTGGCATCGCTCATCATGGTACGACCTAGCTCAAGCAGCTTTTTCTGCCCGCCCGACAGATTGCCCGCCAGCTCGTTACGCACATGGTGCAGGCCAACGAAGTCGATGACCTCCAGCGCCCGGCGGCGCACCTCGGCTTCTTCACGGCGCACCGTGGCAGGCCGTAACCAAGCGCTAAATAAATCCTCACCGGCTTGTTTGGGCGGCACCATCATCAGGTTTTCCAGCGCGCTCATCTGGCTAAATTCGTGGGCGATCTGAAAGGTGCGCAGCAACCCTTTATGAAACCGCTGGTCGGCGCTGAGCGCCGTTATATCCTCACCATCAAGCAATACGCGACCGCTGTCGGGGGACAGTGAGCCGGCAATCAGATTAAATAGTGTCGATTTGCCCGCGCCATTAGGGCCGATCATACCGGTAATAGAGCCTTTTTCTACTTGTATAGAGCAGTCGTTAATCACCTGTAAGCCGCCAAATGCTTTGTTGACGCGCTGTACTTCAATCAGAGGGGTCATGGTGTCTCCACGCGATGCCGGCGGCTAAGAAGCCGCCGGCGCACTATTATTAAGTTGTTTGTCGTGGTTTTTTAAGCCACCGCTGGCTGGCCGCAAACGCGCCGACGATCAGAAGCGCACCAAGGGCGGGGATAAGATAGCCATCCACCTGAGGAATCGTGCGTAAAAACACAAAGGCTACCGCCGTGGGCGCGACAAAGCGCACCAGGAACCGCCAGAATCTAAACCAAGTGACGTTGGTGCCCAGTTCTTTCATCACCTCACTTTGGGTGAGCGCCCACCCTGCAAACAGAGCAATCATCAGGCCCCCAATGGGCATAAAGATATTGGTCAGGAGTTCAATGAAATCAAACGCGCTGCGCCCAAAGAGGAGGTGGAAAATCGTCCCTTCGGCCCACACGTTAAAGCTCACGACGGTTAATAGCCCCATCGCCCAGGCGGCGGTGGCCATAATAACGACCGCCTGCGGGCGGGTCATATCAAAGCGCTCCACCAGAAAGGCCGCAACGGGCTCAATCAGCGAAATAGATGAGCTGACCGCGGCGCCAAGCACCAATATAAAGAATACGCCGCCGATCAGCGCACCCATCGGCATGTCGGAGAACGCTAGCGGTAAGGTAACAAACATAAGCCCAGGGCCTTGCCCCGTTTCCAGGCCTGCGCCAAATACCAGTGCGAAAATAGCTAAGCCGGCCACCATCGCTACGGCGGTATCAACAATGGCCACGGCAAAGGCCGTGCGGGTCAGCGACACGCTGCTGGGCATATAGGCACCATAGGCCATGATCGCCCCCATCCCTAGGCTGAGCGTGAAGAATGATTGCCCCATTGCTTGAAGCCAGCCCTCTAAGCTGAGGTCGGCAAGATTGAACGTGAACAAGAAGGTAGCGGCGGCGCCCACATCGCCATTGATCACGCTGTAGGCCAGCACTATCAGCAGAATCACAAACAGCGCAGGCATCATAATGCGTAGCCCGGCTTCGATGCCGCTATGAATGCCCATGCCAACAATAAGCGCCGAGGCGGCAATAAATAGCGTGTGATAGAGCGTCATCAAGCCCGGTGCCGCCAGCAGCGCATCAAAGCCTTGGCTAATCGTCTGCGCATCGGCACCGACAAGCGAACCGGTGAGCATCAGCCAGGTGTAGTGAATCGCCCAGCCGGCAATCACGGAGTAGAAGCTTAAAATTAAAAAGGCGGAGGCGGCGCCCAGCCAGCCAATCGATTCCCACGCACGAGAGGTGCGGTGGGTTTTGGTGAGGTGGCGCATACCCATAATCGGACTTTGACGGCTGGTGCGCCCCAGCATGATTTCAGCAATCAAGATAGGAATGCCGACCGCGAAAATCGTCAGCGCGTAAATCAGAATAAAAGCGCCGCCGCCGTTTTCACCGACCAGATAAGGAAAACGCCATAAATTGCCCAGACCGACGGCAGAGCCAACGGCGGCCAGAAGAAACGTGCCTTTGTGCGTCCAGACGTTATGACCGCTCATGGGTAAGAGTGTCCAGGTTTGGGTGCAAGAACGGGGATAAGTATCCAAACACTTGTATGAATATCGATAAGTCAGCGTGCCTTGGACGCGCAGAAGTTAACGTTACTGTGCGATAGAATGCGCCGTCTTTCCAGAGCACTAGCGTTTAGGTTGCGTTAAGGAGCATGGCTTGGCAATTGGCTCGCGGTTAATGAAACATTGAAAAGCGCGACATACAGGCACAAAAAAGCCCGCTTGCGCGGGCTTTAATGATTTACCTATACGACTAATAGGCTTACTTCTTGCTGAAACGCTTGCGCTCGGTTTCTTTAAGCATCTTTTTACGCAACCGGATGTGTGCCGGCGTTACTTCAACTAGCTCGTCGGAATCGAGGAACTCGATCGCCTGCTCCAGCGAGAACTTCACTGGCGGCGTCAGCACGATGTTCTCGTCGTTACCGGTAGAGCGCATGTTGTCGAGCTTCTTACCTTTAGTGGGGTTAACCACCATGTCGTTAGCACGGTTGTTGATACCAATCAGCATGCCTTCGTAAACTTCCGTGGCGTGATCGATAATCAGTTTGCCACGCTCTTGCAGCGCATAAAGTGCGTAAGCAAGGGCTTTACCGTCAACCATCGAGACCAATACGCCGTTACGGCGCTCGATAGAGGCGTCGGGCTTCAGCGGGCCGTAGTGATCAAAACGGCTGGTCAGGATGCCGGTGCCGGAAGTCAGGGTTAAAAACTGGCCACGGAAACCAATCAGACCGCGCGCAGGAATGATGAAGTCCAGGCGAACCCGGCCTTTACCGTCCGGCAGCATGTTGGTCATCTCACCTTTACGGTAGCCCAGCTCTTCCATGATAGAGCCCTGGTGCTGCTCTTCACAGTCGATGATGACTTCTTCGTACGGCTCTTGCTTCTCACCGTCGATTTCTTTGATGATAACTTCTGGGCGGCCAACGGCCAGCTCAAAGCCTTCACGACGCATGGTTTCGATCAGTACCGAAAGGTGCAGCTCGCCACGGCCCGACACTTTGAATTTCTCAGGGGTTTCGCCCTGTTCAACGCGCAGCGCTACGTTGTGAATCAGCTCTTGCTCAAGACGATCCTTGATATTACGGCTGGTCACAAACTTACCGTCTTTACCTGCGAACGGTGAATCGTTGACCTGGAAGGTCATCGAAACGGTCGGCTCGTCGACAGACAGCGGCGGCAGTGCTTCGACCTTGGCCGGATCGCATAGCGTATCCGAGATCGACAGATCGTCGATGCCCGTCACGCAGACGATATCGCCGGCGGTGGCTTCGTTGGTCTGCACGCGCTCAAGGCCCATATGGGTCATTACCTGACCGATTTTGCCTTTGCGCACATTGCCGTCAACGCCGATGACCGACACCTGCTGGTTCGGTTTCACCGCGCCACGCTTGATGCGACCCAGGCCGATAA
>NZ_JBQDLQ010000055.1:0-24067 GCF_052095695.1 Halomonas sp. | reverse complement strand
TTTATAAGAACAGGGTATCAGAGGGTGCGACACTCATCCTGACACTGGGGGGGTTCCCATATACACCAAGTCCACGCCTAGCGCCTGAGCAGCCACAATCTGCTCACCTTTAGTGATCGCGCCTGCGAGCACAAGCGGCCCATCGTAAAAACGACGTACTTCAGCTACAAAGGCAAAAGGATTGAGTCGCCCTGCATGGCCGCCAGCGCCGTGGCATACCAAAATCAAGCCATCGACACCGGCATCAATGGCTTTTTGAGCCTGTCGCAGGGTAGTCACATCGTGGAAAACCAGGCTGCCGTACATGCACCTGTTCAACGACCCGATTAGGCGCATGCAGGCTAGTAATAACCAGCGGCACCTTGAACTCGGCGCATAAGATGAGCATGGAGGCCGTCATTGGCGAGGACATTAGCGCCAGCGCCCAGCCCACCATTAACGATGCACCAATTAAAGCAGGCGATGCCTAAGGTTGGCAGCAGGCCGACCAATAACGTCACCGTTACGATAGGATTAACGCCTACCTGGGCAAGCCCGACCACTATTAGCATACCCAGCAGCGACGCCAATTGCTGGGTATCGACTAGCCCAACGCATAGATGCCCTAAATAGCCCGCAGCCCCCAGCACTACAATCTCATTGGTACTGGGTGACAGCAGCCATGGCAACTAAACTCGGGCAGACTCGATAGCACCACGGCCACGCCGATACCCATAGGAGAAATCAGCGGGGCCAGTGAAAATCCTCGGAGCAGCGTCGCGAGAGTCACCAACAGCAAATAAGACACCCGCAGGCGGGCTTTGCTCACTCTACGGATACGTTGGCCTGAGCTTGCGGTGCATCGTCAGGCAGGCCTTGCGGCGATTCGCTGCCGCTACGGCGACGAAATGCCCCCTCGCCCATCGCCACTAGGTTCCCGGCAGCATCAACGATATCACCACTGCTCATATAGATTTTCTGCCCGCCTCCACGCAGCGTTCCCGTTGCCCGCAGCACGCCTTGCTTAGCCGGCCCTACAAAGGTGGTGGTCAGGGAAAGCGTCATGCCACGGCGAATATTGCCCGGTACGTCGCAGTGCAAACCTGACAGGCTTAAGGCGCTGTCTAACATTGAGGCCAATACGCCGCCATGAACATTGCCACTGCGGTTAAGATGTTTAGGTTCAATGATGAGTTCAACCACGACGCGTCCCGACTGCCACTCCACCACGTGCATACCCAGCAATTCGTGATAGCCCATTAGTACCTGTTGAGGCGTGTCATTGCAGTGCGAATCATTCATGAGTCGCTCTCCTGCTGTGCTAAATCGCGTAGTCGACCTTTCAGAATTTTGCCGCTCGCGGTGGAAGGCAAAGCATCCATTAACACGATTTGAGTGGGACGCTTATAGGGTGCGAGCCGTTCGGCGATAAAGGCTTTGAGTTCTGCCATGTCAACCTCAACGCCTAGCTCGCACTGCACGAACGCCACGACTTCTTCATTGCCTGCGATTTGGCGTCCCACGACGGCCGTTAAGGTAACCGCAGGATGTTCGTTAACAACGGCTTCTACGTCCGGGGGATAAATATTAAACCCCGAACGAATAATCAGCTCTTTACTACGCCCTACAATATACAACTGGTTGTCATGGTCTAGCCGGGCAATATCACCCGTATTCAGCCAGCCGTCATCGCTGAGCGTGGCGCGAGTCGCTTCTGGCTGACGGAAATAGCCTTTCATAATATTGGGACCACGCACCCATAGCTCGCCGACCTCATCGTCGGGCTGCTCGGCCGTACCGCTGTCGCTAAGCGGCTCAAGACGATACTCGAGTAAAGGCAGTACGCGGCCAACGGTGCTAGTGGCGTGGCTATCATCTATACGCGTTTGGCTAATCGTCGGGCTCGCTTCGGTTAAGCCGTAGCCATTGTGCAGCGTCTGACCAAACATGGCTTCCACGCGGCCCTTGGTATCGCTATCAAGAGGCGAGCCGCCGGCAGAGATATAGATCAACGCGGGGGCGTCTAGCGGGCGCTGCTCACGCTTTAAAAACTCTAGCGCACGGGAATACATCGCCGGCACGCCTTGAAGAACGGTAATGCGCTCCTGCTTAAGCGCTATTAGTAGCTGAGCGGCATCAAAACGCGGCACGGTGTAGAGGCAGGCTCCATTGTACAGCGACCCCATACACACCGAGGCAAGGCCAAAAACGTGAGAAATCGGCAGCACGCCGTACACGCGCTGCCCGTGGCTTAAATGGCGCATGCCACCGGAAATCGACGCAATATAAAGTATGCCGCGATGCGTCAGCATGACTCCTTTGGGCGTGCCTGTGGTTCCCGAAGTGTAAATCATTGCAGCCACCTGTTCGGCACCGCTCGCGCTGACCGGTTCGGGCTCGCTTTCATATAGCGAAGAGATGGCCAGCCCGCCCAGTTGAGGATGCTGATAGCGATCCGCACCATGTCGATCGGCGTGTTGGCAAGCCTCTGGCGAAGCATCACAGGTGTAAAAAACTCGCCGCGGCTGGCAGTTGCCCTGAATAAGATCGACCTCCTGGGCCGAAAGGCGCGAATTGACAATGGCGACCCATACATTCAACTCACTGGCAGCCAGCAGCAGTACCACCAGGGCTCGGCAGTTTTCACTCACCATCATAATACGATCGCCAGGGCGAATGCCCATCGACGTTAGCCAGTCACAGGCGGCGTTGATTTCTTGGCCAAGCTCTGCATAATTCCAGCGGACGTGACCATCCACAATCGCAGGCTGATCGCCAAAACGCTGTGTATTTTCAAGCACACGGGTACTGAGTCGCTCAGGAAGCTCTGCAATTAACTCGCTAGCAAGACGTCCAAAAATGGCTTCATCTGGCGCTTGATAGGAAACCGACAAAGCCATTAGGACGCCTCCCGCACCATATTACGGGCGATCACCAGCTGCTGAATTTGCGTCGTGCCTTCATAAATACGGAATAACCGCACGTCGCGATAGAAACGCTCCACCGCATACTCAGACATATAGCCCGCGCCGCCATGAACCTGCACCGCGCGGTCGGCAACACGACCTACCATTTCAGCACAGAACAGCTTGCAGCAAGAGGCCAGCGTAGAGACGTTTTCACCGTCATCCTTGCGCCGCGCCGCGTCCATTACCATGGCCTTGCCTGCGTAGGCTTCGGTTTTGCTGTCTGCCAGCATCGCCTGGATGAGTTGATGCTCGGACAGCGCCGCGCCAAACTGTTTGCGCTCCATGGTGTAACGCAATGACTCTTCCACTAAGCGATCAGCCACGCCAACGCAGACTGCTGAAATGTGTAGCCGACCTCGGTCAAGTACCTTCATCGCTGTTTTAAAACCTTGCCCCTCTTTTCCACCAATAATATTTTCAGCAGGTACGCGGCAGTTATCAAAAATAATATCGCAGGTGTGAGCGCCTTTTTGCCCCATCTTATTATCCGCAGGCCCGCGCACTAACCCTGGGGTATCGCCTTCAACAATAAAGGCAGAAATCCCGCCAGCGCCTTTATTGTTAGGATCGGTGCGCGCCATTACCGTAAATAGATCGGCCTCTGGGCCGTTTGTTATGTAGCGCTTGGTACCATTCAAAATATAGTCATCGCCATCGCGCACAGCGGTGGTACGCAGGCTCGCAGCATCAGAGCCTGAGTCTGGCTCGGTCAGGCAGAAGGAACTTAGAATTTCACCTGTGGCTAAGCGCGGCACGTATTTGGCTTTTTGCTCTTCAGTGCCATCAATCAAAATACCTTGAGCACCAATACCGTTATTGGTACCAAACACCGAACGAAACGCCGGCGACGTTTTACCAATTTCCATTGCCACCAGCGCTTCTTCTTCCATCGTCAGGCCCAGGCCGCCGTACTCTTCAGGAATAGATAGCCCGAAAAGCCCCATTTCTTTCATTTCAGCTAGAATCTCTGCGGGCACCGCGTCCTCTTCAGCTAGCCGCGCTTCATTAGGAATTAGGCGTTCACGGACAAAGCGAGCGATGGTATCAACAAGCTGATTAATCAGTTCGGGATCGCGGATCATGACGGCTCCAGGTGGCAAAAGATGGCTTTTTATCGTTAGACGTTAATGCTGATATTAGATGTGCAATCAAATAGTTTCTCTATGCAAAACTAGCGTCCACATTGCTTGTCAGGCACTTTTGCATAGCCTAGGATAGCAGTCAATAATTGAAACACTATTTTGCAATGCAAAACAAAAGCACGATTGATCGCAAAATAAGAACCTAATGGCAAAGAGGATTTGGCGCATGTCTGGCGAATCAATAGTATCCCCCTTCACCACGCTTGGCATTGTGGGCACCGGCGCCATGGGTCGTGGCATTGCTCAGTTGGCGGCCCAGGCGGGTCTTCAGGTCATGCTGTTCGACGTTAAAGAAGGGGCGGTAAAAGAAGCCAACGCATTTATCAACGGCCTATGGCAGCGAAGCGCCGAAAAGCAGCGCATCAGCACCGATCAAGCACAGCACTATAGTGAGCGATTGATTGAAACAAATGAACTTGCCGATCTCGCCCCCTGCGATATTGTCGTCGAGGCTATTGTCGAAAAGCTGGACGCCAAACAGGGGCTGTTTCGCGATTTAGAAGCCATCGTTAGCCCGCAGACAGTGTTAGCGACTAACACCTCATCGCTATCGGTAACGGCCATTGCCGCGACCTGCCAGCACCCCGAGCGGGTCATCGGCTTTCACTTTTTCAACCCCGTTCCGCTGATGAAAATTGCCGAGGTCATCCCCGGCCTGCGCACGGGCGAAGACGTGACCAAAAGAGTCAATGCCTTAGGTAAGGCCATGGGCCACTTCACGGCCCAAACAACCGATACGCCGGGGTTTCTGGTGAACCATGCCGGCCGCGCCTTCGGCACCGAAGCGCTGCGAATTCTTGGTGAAAGCGTCACGGACCCGGCTACCATTGACCGTATTATGGTCGACCAGGGCGGCTTCCGTATGGGCCCGTTTACGCTGCTTGATCTCACCGGGCTAGACGTCTCCCATGCAGTGATGGAATCGATATACCATCAGTACTACGAAGAAACGCGCTTTCGCCCTTCGCCATTAACGCGGCAACGCTTGGCCGCAGGCTTACTAGGTCGTAAAACGGGCGAAGGCTTTTATCGCTACGTGGATGGCAAGCAGCAACTGCCAGACGAACCCACTATTGGGTCTATGCCACCTTGCCCTGTGTGGATCAGCCAGGACGACCCACAAAGCGCCACGGCGCTCACCGAATTAGTGACCGCGGCTGGCTGGCCGTTGGAAGCCGGGGCGCAGCCCACAGCGAAAGCACTGTGCCTGCTAACGCCTTTTGGTGAAGATACCACCACCTGTGCGCTCCGCCAGGGGCTAGAAGCCGAGCAGTGCGTCGCGGTCGATATGCTAGCCGGGCTCAATAATCGCCGCAGCCTGATGGCCACACCGATAACTCAAATTGCTTACCTTCAAGCGGCGTCTAGTTTACTCAGTCACGACGGCACGCCTGTGAGCGTTCTTCAGGACAGTAACGGCTTTGTTCTTCAGCGTGTAATTGCCTGCATCGTCAACGTGGGTGCCGACATTGCCCAGCAGGGTGTCGCGGCCCCGACCACTATCGATCGTGCTGTTGAGCTGGGCTTAGGCTATCCCTTCGGGCCGCTGCGCATGGGTGACCACTACGGTGCTGCTCGCATTATGACCATACTCACAAATCTATGTGATGCTACCGGTGACCCACGCTATCGCCCTAGCCCGTGGCTGCGCCGCCGCGCTGCGCTTAACATATCGCTCACCGCAGCGTAGTTGGCTCATATCAAAAACTAGGAGCATCACTATGCAAGACGCCTATATTTACGACGGTTTACGCACCCCTTTTGGCCGACACGGCGGCAGCTTAGCCACCGTTCGTCCTGACGAATTACTGGGATTGGCATTGAAATCACTGGTGGAGCGCAACCCTTTCGCACCTGAGAGCTATGAAGAGGTGTTAGCGGGCTGCACCAACCAGGCCGGTGAAGATTCGCGTAACGTAGCGCGCCATGCAGGCCTATTGGCGGGTTTGCCTATCGAAGTGGCGGGCCAAACCGTCAATCGGCTTTGTGGCAGCGGTTTGTCAGCCATCATGGATGCTGCACGCGCAGCGAGGCTAGGTGAGGGTGAGCTGTTTCTGGCCGGCGGCGTAGAGTCCATGTCACGAGCGCCCTACGTTTTAGGTAAAGCGGATACCGCGTATGCGCGCACTCAGCCTATGTACGACACGGTGATCGGTTCTCGCTTCCCCAACCCATGGATTGGCAAAGAGTATGGCAGTCACAGCATGCCCGAAACCGCTGACAATATTGCCCACGACCTACATATTGATCGTGACGCCAGCGATGCCTTTGCAGCCCGATCCCAGGCACGCTATGCCCAAGCACTGGCAGCAGGTTTTTACGATGACGAAATCGTTGGCGTTGAGGTTTCCCAAAGCCGTAAACAACCGCCTCTGCTGGTAGATAAAGACGAACACCCTCGCCCACAAAGCACTGCAGACAAGCTGGGCAATCTAGCGACTTTGTTTGAAGGCGGTGTCGTGACGGCTGGCAATGCCTCGGGGCTGAACGATGGCGCCGCGGCAATGATTGTGGGTACCAAGGCAGTTGGCCAAAACGTAGGTTTGCGCCCACGCGCGCGGATTGTAGCAAGCGCCGTTGCTGGCGTTGCGCCACGCGTGATGGGGCTAGGGCCGGTACCTGCCTCGCAAAAAGCTCTGGCTCGCGCAGGCCTGACCCTACACCAGATGGATGTTATTGAAATTAACGAGGCGTTTGCCGTTCAGGTCCTTGGCTGCGTTCAGCAGCTAGGGCTTTACGCCGACGACCCACGTTTAAATGCTAACGGCGGCGCAATTGCAATCGGCCACCCGCTAGGTGCTTCAGGCGCGCGCTTGGCGCTCACAGCTCTGCGTCAACTAGAAGCCAGCGGCGGGCGCTATGCGCTGGTGACAATGTGCATTGGCGTTGGCCAGGGTATCGCGACGATCATTGAACGTCTGGATGGCTGAGATAGTTTTATAACGGCTCCTTTTTCGTTGACTGACTGCAAAGCTGTGCCTAAGTAGATATGCGATACTGGGCACCATAAGCCACCTATTGTTGGGACACTGCATGCAACCCTTTGACACTGATGCCGACGACCTGCAACTGTCTGGAAAAGATCGTAACTTTGTCACCGCGCTTGCGCGCGGCTTAGAGCTGCTGCGCGCCTTTGGCGCTGGAGAAGAGTATTTAGGCAATGCCGAGCTATCAAACCGTACCCATATCCCGCGCCCTACCGTTTCACGCTTAACCTATACGCTTACTCAGCTGGGCTATCTTCAGCACAACACTCATTTGGAGAAATATCGACTCGGCCCCGGCGTATTGGCGCTGGGCTACCGTTTTCTGGCTAATATGGGCATTCGCGAAATTGCCCGCCCACATCTGCAAAAATTTGCCGATGCTACCGACTGCAACGTTAGCCTGGGCGGCGCGGACCGAAGCGATATGGTGTATTTGGAAACCTGCCACGGCCACGGCCCGCTTATTATTCGTCTAGATACAGGCTCCCGACTACCCATCGCCACCTCCGCCATTGGTCGCGCCTGGCTGTGTGGCCTGCCTGAAAAGCGTCGCCAGCAGGTTCTGCAGGAACTTGCCGAAGCGTATGGCAGCGAATGGCCGCGCTATCAAGCGGGTATTCAGCAAAGCATGCAAGATTTTGAAAAATACGGCTTTTGTCTTTCTGAGCAGGATTGGCAGCGCGATATTAGTGCAGTCGCCATGCCGCTAATATTAGAAGATGGCGCTGAGGTAATGGCTATTAACTGCGGCGGCTCGAGCCTGCGCCTTGATCATGATCGGCTGGTGAATAACTTAGGTCCGCGCTTAAAAGAAGTGGCCACCTATATTAAGCAAGAGCTAGCGCCCAGATCCCGCACTGCGCGATAGACGCAACGCGAGAGGCTTTAACTAACGCTCGTTTGAATGCATCATAGCTTTCTAAAGAAGCGCATTAACATAATGAGCGCCAAGGAGTGGGGATGCCAAGCGAGTGGATAGCAGGTGATGATCAAGCACGGGCACTACAGGGCGAATGGACGCTTGCCAATTATCGCTCTATCAAATCAGCGATTGCACACAGTGAGATTGGTAAAAAGTCACAGGAACACATTTCATTAAAGGCTATTACTCGGCTAGATACAGCGGGTGCGACCCTGATTGTTGAGCTTATCGGCATTGAGAAATCGCGCACGGTTGCACAATGGGCAGATGAGCTGCCAAAAGAGCAGCAGGCGCTGCTCATTCGTATTGCTGAAGCCATGGACGCGCCGCTTGATGTTGAACCACCCTCTTACTCACGCATCAGCCAGGCGCTTGCAAGCGTTGGACAGCACATGGTGGCGCTATGGTCGCAGCAGCGCCAGCTACTGGCGTTTATTGGCCTTGTGGTGGCCACGCTATTTCATCTAGTGTTTCGGCCACGTCGCTGGCGATTAACGGCGACGGTTGCACATATTCAGCAAAGCGGCCTTAACGCCGTACCTATTGTTGCGTTATTGACCTTCATGGTCGGCGCCGTGGTGGCGTTTCTTGGCGCGACAGTGTTGGCAGATTTTGGCGCCACGGTCTATACCATCGATCTTGTCGCGTACTCATTCTTACGTGAATTTGGCGTATTGCTTGCCGCAATACTCTTAGCGGGGCGAACCGCCAGCGCCTTTACCGCCCAAATTGGCGCCATGAAATCCAACGAGGAAATTGATGCCCTTCAAGCACAGGGGCTTAGCCGGTGGTGCCATGGTTGCGACACTGTCACTGGATATTTCGCTGACGCAATTTATGAATACGCTGCAAAAAGATGTGTCCGTGGTGCACTTTTTAGTTGGTCTTAGCAAGGCACCGATATTTGCCTTTGTGATTGCCGTTATCGGCTGCTTAGAGGGCTTTAAGGTCAGCGGCAGCGCCCAGTCGGTAGGTGCACATACGACGTCTAGCGTAGTGCAGTCGATTTTTATGGTGATTCTGATTGATGCACTGGCCGCGCTGTTCTTTATGGAGATGGGCTGGTGATACACTCAGAGGTTCCGAAACAGGCCAAAGACCACTCGGTGATTAACGTAACCGGGCTCGTCAACCGCTTTGGCTCTCACGTTGTTCACGATCACTTGGATTTAACGCTTCAACGTGGAGAGATTCTCGGCGTGGTGGGCGGTTCTGGTACCGGAAAATCAGTGCTTTTGCGCAGCATTGTAGGACTTAGGCGACCCAATGAGGGCGCGATCGAAGTTCTTGGCACGGCGCTTCACGAACTTAGTGAAACAGAGCGCAGTAACATAGAGCGCCGCTTTGGCGTGCTTTTTCAGCAAGGGGCGCTTTTTAGCTCGCTAAATTTGCAAGAGAATATTGCGCTGGCGCTGATTGAACACGCCAAGCTGCCTCGCGAAGACGCAGAGCACCTCGCCAGAGTGAAACTCTCGCTAGTCGGTTTACCGCCTGAGGCAGCGCTGCAATTTCCCGAATCACTATCAGGAGGCATGATAAAACGTGCCGCCCTAGCCCGTGCCTTAGCACTTGATCCCGACATTTTATTTCTCGATGAACCGACGGCCGGGCTTGACCCCATCGGCGCTGCCTCGTTCGATCAACTGCTGGTAACACTTCGCAATGCGTTAGGTTTCAGCGTGTTTTTGGTTACCCATGACTTGGATACACTGTATGCCGTATGTGATCGAGTTGCCGTGCTGTCGCAAAAACGAGTGCTGGTAGTAGATACCATCGATAAAGTAGCGCAAACGGACGATGAATGGGTTCAAGACTATTTTCACGGGCCACGTGGTCGAGCCGCACAACGTGCTCATACCGCGTCTTCGCCTACTACAGACAGCCCGGAGTGACAGCACATGGAAACGCGCGCGCACCACGTTTTAATTGGTTTTTTTACCCTGGCGACCGTGGCCGCAGCGCTACTGTTTGCACTATGGATGAGCTACGCATCCGGGCAACGTGACTACCAGCCTTATCGCATTTTATTTGAACGTAGCGTTAGCGGTTTATCAATTGGCAGCACGGTACAGTATAACGGCATCGAAGTAGGCGATGTCACCGAGCTTACGCTAGACCCTGATGATCCGCGCCAAGTGGTTGCCAATATCCGGGTGTACGAAGACACGCCGATAAAAACCGACACGCGAGCGAAGCTTGCGTTTGCGAGCATCACCGGAAGCATGTCGGTACAGCTTTACGGCGGCACGCCGGAAAGCCAACGTCTGATTGATCAAAATGATGCCGATGCTCCCTTCATTCAGTCAGCCCCTTCCCCCATCGCAACACTGTTCGAAGAAGGTGAGGATATGATTGAGAACATTAACGCCATTTTAAAAAGCGTTAACGACCTGTTTGATGATAACAACCGTGAACAGGCTGGTACGATTCTCAACAACATCGCCCGCATCACTGAAATGATCGCAAATCAGCAGAGTGCTCTGGACGAAAACATGGCGCTGTTCAGTGATGTATCTCGGCAGGCGACCACTACCCTTGAAAGCATCGATGCACTTAGCCAAGAAGCCTCGCAGCTACTGCGCGAAGATGGCCGATTAGTGATGCAAAGCGCTGCCGACGCCAGCCGCGATGTGGCCAGCGCGGCACAGCGCATCGAACAATTAGTAGAGACCAATGCTGGCGCCATTGAGGGCAGCCTGCAAGGCGCACAAGATATTGCGCCGGCGCTCTCGTCGCTTCGCTCTACGCTGAATACCCTTGACCGGATTACACGTCAGTTAGAAGACAGCCCGACGGACTTCCTTCTGGGCCGAGATCAGATAAAGGAGTTCCGCCCATGAACTATCGGCACACGGCGATCATCTTAGTTGGCACTGCGCTGCTATTCACCAGCGGCTGTTCAATACTGCCCGAAAGTGAGCCTGCGACGCTTTATCGCTTGCCCGCTGCCCCCATAGCTGTCGCCGCCTCTCATGCGCCGCTAGCTAACCAGCGTCTTGGCATTGCGGCACCGGAAGCGGGCTATTTATTGAGCAGTAACCGGATTGTGGTCTATCCCGAGCGCGCTATTGTCAATGTTTATGAAGATGCCCGCTGGCACGAAGATACGCCTGAGTTGCTGCAGTCGCGTTTGATAGATGGGCTACAGCAGAGCCAGCTGTTTGCAGGCGTAGGTAGTGATCGACTACCGCATGACTTGCTGCTACTCAGCGAGCTTCGCCACTTCCAGAGCGACTATGTTACCCAGCCACCGACGGTTAAGGTGCAGCTTGACGTGCAACTGCTTGGCACTCAGAACCGAGCGCCCCTGGCTGCCATGGGCTTTAGCGCCAGCGCGCAGGCTGCCAGCGTTGACATTACTGATGTGGTGGATGCCTTTGGCCTTGCCAGCGATGAGCTGACAGAGCAGTTGACAGCCTGGCTGGCACAGCAGTCAGACGTGATTGCTAATGCGCACAGCCACTAGCGCCTGGACGTTACTGCGTTGCCTGTTTCTTGACATACTCCCGCGGGTCGCGAGGATAAAAGCGCTCAGGCTGCTTCTCAAGGTGAGTAAAATAGCGGGTGTCTTTATAGGGCATTTTCATAAACCCGGATACTCCCAGACCTTCAATTTCGCTAACCGATGCCAGAATGTTGTCCAATAGCATACCAAACTCACGCTCTTTACCAGGGTCTAGTAACCGGTAGTAACTGTGGATTTTGAGATGCTGAGGCAGCGCTTCAAAAATAATCATACCGGTGTGGTGAATATCGTTGAGCTGCTGCAACACTCGCATTATTGAGGCAGGCAGCACCAGCAGCTCCTCAGGATCTGGGCCGTCTTCAAAATAGCTGTGCTGGCGCGTACGGTCTTCAAGCTCTGGCATCGCACTTAGCTCATAGCTGATGGTCATCGTGGATTCGCGGACAAATACGTCATCTGCTGAAGCACGCTCTAAGTGCAAGGTCTGGCGAGCATTAAACAGGCAGCTTTTAAATACTCCCTGCCGATGGATGGCCCGGGCCAAGTGCACCATGTTATTGACTGCTTCTATAAAAGCAGGCTTGAGTGCAGGGTCGTGAAGGTTTAGCGAAGAGTCGATATATACCCCTTCCCGCTCCCAGCGCACTGCCAAACCACCCACTACGGGGTATTTGCCTAAGCGGCTTACCGAAGCCAAAAATGCTTTTTCAGTCTCGCCCATGCCTTGCATAAACTGCTTGTAATAGCGATCCAGCTGCACATCATTGACGTCATTAAGGGTTTCTGGGGCATTGGCTTCGCGTAGAAAAGCTTTGCGTGAGCTATACACAACGGTATCAATTTCCTGCTGAGCCGGGCGGCCCCAAACAGGTACTAGCGGCACATCGAGAGATGTGGGCAGATCGATCATCACTATTCTGGCCATTCGCGACATATGCTGTAAAAAATAGTCGCCGGCTTTGCGCCGAATGTAAGCATCCGGATCCAGCATGCCATCCAAAGTACGCGCAAACTCCATAGGTAAGCCCAGTGAGCTGGCAGGAATAGCCCGGTGGCCAAAGCGGCAGGACTGAGCAGAAGCAAGAGCATACAGAGTGCCCGCAACACCCTGCTCATCAAACCGCGGCGATGAGAGCGCCCCGTTCAACTGCTCCTCTCCGATAAAGTAAACATCTCCTAGGCGGGCATTGGTTTGCTGCAGATTGTCCGACATCAGCTCCATCACGTTGGCGCCAACAAACTGCAGCTCTGCATCTAGCTGAGCAAACACCGATGAGCCCCAGTCGATTAGCGCAATAGATTCGTGCTCAGGGTCATACACCAAATTGGAGGGTTTGATATCACCATGGACCACCGCCCGAGACTTAGGCCCAGATTCTCTCCGCAGGGCCATAACAATACCGGCCAGCTGAGCGGCAATGCGCACGATCAAGCGCACAGAAAGACGCCCCTGCTTAAGCGAGATCTGCTCTAAATTCCAGCCGGGTGCACGCTCCATCACCAGAATAGACTGGCCGCGAGAGCGCTGATAGGTAATCAAGCCGGGGATTCGCGGGTGCGAGACCTGATCAAGCATGAACGCCTCTTCCTCAAGACGCTCTTGCAAATGCGTTGGCAAGGTGATGCGTGAAAACTTAAATACGTAATGGGCGGTAGTGCCCTGGCGCGTGGCACTACCGCCAAATACGAAGCCATACGCCCCTTTACCTATTAACTCAATGCCTTGGTAACCTAACTGAGTGAGCTGCGCTTGGCACAGTGCTACCCAGTCTTTTAGCTTACGGGCATCGTGATGACTCAGCAGATATACCGACTGCTCTTCGGGTATATAAAACTGCTGAAGCGGTGGCTGAGACATCAACGTTACGCCAAGTGGAGCAGCATAGCGTCCGGCGTTTCCAAAAATCCCTTCCAAGTATTGCAAAAACGCGCGATCGTCCCGCCATCGATAAAGCGATGATCACCTGCCCAGGTAATGGTCATGATGGCACGACGCACAACCGCGCCGCTTTCATCAAAGCGCGGCAGCCACTGGGTTTTGCCAATAGCAACAATGGCGGCTTCCGGTGCATTGATAATCGGTGAGGCGTAGGTACCACCTAAAGCGCCGATGTTCGATATGCTAATGGTGCCACCTTTGAGATCGGCTTGATCGACTCTCCCCTCACGGGCTGACGTCGTTAACCGGCCTACTTCACGGGCTATTTCCAACAAGGTTAGCCGCTCAACGCTTTTAATGTTGGGCACCATCAAGCCCGCTTTACTATCTACCGCCATACCGATATTGCACTGCGGGTAGTAATGCAGTTCATTGCCCGCCGTATTTAACTGCGCATTGAGAATAGGCGTTTCAGCAACCGCCAGCGACATCGCTTTCATAAAGAACGGCATTAACGTTAGCCGCTCGCCCTGGGCCTCTGCCAGCGGTTTTAAGCGCTCCCTTAAGGATAGTAGCGCGGTAACATCAATCTCTTCGCCATAGTGGAAATGAGGAATCGTGCTGGCCGCCTCTACCATACGTTTCGCCATGACGGCCCGTATGCCGCGTAACGGCTCGACCCTGGGCTCTGTGCCGTTGGCGGGCATTGCTAGCGCTGATTGGCTCGGTGCCGCGTTAGCAGAGGCAGTAGTTGGCGACGCTTGGTCTAAATGCGCCAGCACATCCTCTTTTAGCACTCGGCCATCTTTGCCACTACTCGCAATGTCCGTAAGCCTTAGGGAGTGCTCACGCACTAAGCGCCTAACGGCGGGGCTTGCAGGGACTTTATAGCCGCCCGCATACTCGCCGCCGGACTTCTGAGTGGCCGTGTCCGTCGATAAGTCTAAACCATGCTCAGGTAGCACCGGCATTTCATCAGTGCCGGATTGGTCGGCAACCGACGAGGTTACAGAGCCAGCGGGCTTATGCTCAGCGTCAATGTGGTAGGCATAAAGCGGCGCGTGCACTTTAGCAATTTGGCCTTGAAGCACGTAAAGCTTGGTAACGATACCCGCCTCAGGCGCGGTGATTTCAACCAGTGCCTTATCGGTCATGACTTCAACGATCGGCTGATCTTCAGCGATAACGTCACCTTCAGCAACGTGCCACTCGACGACTTCACACTCGACAATGCCTTCGCCAATATCAGGTAGTAAAAAATCACTCATTGTTATTCTCCCCATGCGTTTTTAGGCGCTTTCAGCCGCTAAAAGTTAACGCTTTCGCGAATCGCTTCAAAGATTTTCAGGTGATCAGGCATGTACTCTTTTTCCAATACCAGCGGAAAAGGCGTATCAAGCCCTGTCACCCGGGCGATGGGCGATTCAAGGTAGAGAAAACAACGTTCTTGAATGGTGGCAGCAATTTCACCGGCGAAGCCGCCGGTTAACGGCGCCTCATGGCTCACGACTAGGCGGCCTGTTTTAAGCACCGACTCCACAACCGTATCGGCATCCCAAGGCAGCAGCGTGCGCAGGTCAATGACGTCACAGGCGATGCCCTGCTCTTCGGCCAATTCAACGGCTTTACCAATAACGTCCATCTGCGCGCCCCAGCCGACCACGGTGATATCCGTACCTTCTTTGATTACTTCTGCTTCACCAATGGGCAGTTGAAAGTCCTCTTCGGGCACTTCGCCTACCGCGGCGCGATAGAGACGTTTGGGTTCCAGAAAAAGCACTGGGTCCGGGTCACGAATAGCAGCCAGCAGCAACCCTTTGGCCTGATAAGGATCACGCGGCACCACCACTTTTAAACCTGGCGTATGGGTAAAATAGGCTTCTGGCGACTGGGAGTGATAGAGACCGCCCGCGATACCGCCACCATATGGAGTGCGAATGGTCAGCCCACCGACGTTGAATAGGTCACCTGACCGGTAGCGGAATTTGGCAGTTTCATTGACGATTTGATCGAAGGCCGGAAAAATGTAGTCGGCAAATTGAATTTCCGCTACGGGCACTGAGCCTTGGGCTGCCAAGCCATTGGCAAACCCGATAATGCCCTGCTCAACCAGCGGCGTATTGAAGCAGCGCGACTTGCCATACTTCTCCTGCAGATGGCTAGTGGCACGAAAAACGCCGCCAAAAATACCCACATCTTCGCCAAAACAAATGACTTTTTCATCTTCTGCCATGGCGATGTCCAGAGCGTTATTGATCGCCTGGAGCATATTCATTGTGGCCATGTTACGCCTCTCCTTGAGAATCAGTGCCCGAGCCGACGTCCAAATCTAGCGACTTGGCGCCACGAGGATAGGCATCCGGATAACGACGAATATGCCGCTTAAGCTGATCAAATTGACGCTGCAGCTCGGGGGTAATGTCGGCATATACATCACTGATTAAACTCTCAAGGGGCGGGGATGAGCGTTTTTCAGCGCGCTTCATGGTCTCCAGTACTTCACGACGCAATGTTTCTTGCTGAGCGGTCTCTTCTTCTTCGCTCCACCACTGCTTTTTCAAAAGCCATTTGTGAAGCCGTAGCACCGGGTCTTTGGCGCGCCATAGTTCTTCTTCGTCTTTAGAACGATAGCCAGAAGGGTCATCAGAGGATGAGTGTGCCGCAAGGCGATAGCTCATCGCTTCAATCAGTACCGGCTGGTTGCGCTCCACGGCGATTTTGCGTGCCTGACGGGTCGCTTCATAGACGGCCAGCACATCGTTACCGTCAACGCGAATAACGTGCATATGGTAGCCAAAGGCACGCGGTGCTATGCCGTCAGCCGCAAACTGCTCAACGGCAGGTGTTGAAATGGCATAGCCGTTATTACGGCAGAAAAAAATGACCGGGACCTGGTGCACCGACGCCATATTTAACGCGGCGTGGAAATCACCTTCTGACGCGGCACCTTCGCCAAAGAAGGTTAGCGTGCAGTGACCGTTACCCGCTAGCTTTTGCCCATACGCATAGCCCGTTGCCTGAGGGATTTGTGTCGCTAAAGGCGACGAGATGGTCATGTAGTGAAGCTTACGCGATCCGTAGTGAATCGGCATTTGCCGACCCTTGCCGTAATCCAGGTCATTGCCGAAGAGCTGATTCATAAACTCGTCAATAGAGAAGCCGCGATACATCAAGGCGCCCTGCTCACGGTACTGCGCCATGATCATATCGGCGTCCTTAAGCGCCGCAGCGGTACCCACAACGGCCGCTTCCTCGCCGGTGCACTGCATATAGAAACTGAGACGCCCTTGGCGCTGAGCCGCCAGCATCCGCTCGTCTAAAATACGCGTAGCTAGCATCGCTTGATAAATACGCCGAGCGTGGTCACGTTCAAGGGCGGGCTCTTCGGCGCCTGGGTAAAGGTCGCCTTCGGGATCAAGCAGGCTAAACGTGGGTATCGAAAGCTCATCACCGGTCATAAAATCCGGCTGGTGTACGTACTTTGTCATGAATATTGTCCTTGTTTTACCCCTTATGAGGGCCGTGTTGCTGGTTAAGGCCATTCATGCCAGTGGATTTATCTGCCATTGGCCAACACAACTACTGCGACAGTAACGCAGCACAAGGATTTTAGGGATGCTACTTAAGACGCAGAGAGACGAGAACGCAGCTGGCGTTGCAGCACTTCAAACAGACTATCGACCGACAACGCCAATAACGCAATCGTCAGTGCCCCCTGAACGACATAGGCCATATTGCCATTAACGATGCCGGAAATAATCGGATCGCCCAGGTTGCTGGCCCCGACGGTCGCGCCTAGTGCGGCTGTGGCAATATTAATCGTCACCGAAATGCGGATGCCTGCCAATATAACCGGGGCCGCTAAGGGCAGCTCTACTTGGTGTAATATTTGTAGCGGCGTCATGCCCATAGCATGAGCTGTGGCTATGAGTTCAGCATCAACTTCTTGTAGCCCGGTAAGAGTGTTACGCACAATGGGAAGCAGCCCGTAAAGCATTAACGCCACAATAATAGGCAACGTGCCAAAGCCCAGCACTGGCACTGCCAGCGCTAAAACGGCCACCGGCGGAAAGGTTTGACCCAATGATGCTACCTGGCCTACCAAAGGGAGAAAGTCGCTCCCCCGCTTGCGGGTGACGGCAACTCCCGCTGAAACACCAACGCTAATCGTCACCAGCGCCGCGATGCCGACAACAAAAAGATGACGCCCGAGCAGCACATAAAAATCGGCGCGACTGTAAATTACCTGCCGAGCATCGGGTTCTATCCAGTGAAAAAGTGGCTCACCAGTAGACATTCCCACAACGCTGATAAGCAGTAGCGAGATCCACAGCAGCGGCCATCGCCATAGCGCATTACTCACGCGAACTGCCTTTGTCCAGATGGGCTTCTTTTACAACTTTGCGTAACGAAAGCTCGCCGACAGACACATCATGCTGATCGACAACGGTTAGCCGGTCGCTATGGTCGCGTAGCATCATAGATAGCGCCTGGCGCAGTGAAAAGTCCGCGGGAATACGTGACTGGGCAGGCAGCGCTGAACCCAGCGATGTCATATGGTCTTTAACCCGCGTTAGTGCCGCTTGTTTCAGGCCCCGCTCAAGGCCGCCTAGCAGCGATTCAACAAAAGGATCGGCGGGATGCTTTAACAGTGCAAGGGGTGAGCCCTGTTGGACAATCTGTCCGTCTCGCATGACAATCAAGTGGTCGGCTAGCTTCAGCGCTTCGTCCATATCGTGAGTAACGAACACAATGGTTTTGTGCATTCGTGTCTGCAGTTTTGCTAGTTCATCCTGCAGTTTTTCACGGGTGATAGGATCAAGCGCGCCAAAGGGTTCGTCCATCAGCATAATATCGGGATTGGCAGCGAGTGCGCGCGCAACGCCTACCCGCTGCGCTTGGCCACCCGAAAGTTGGTGGGGATATTTATGCCCGAACTCTTCCACCGGCAAGCCTAGCAACTGCATCAGTTCTTCTACACGCGCCTGAACGTCTATTGGTGGCCACTTTAACAACCGCGGAACCAGACCGATATTGCGCGCCACGCTCCAGTGAGGAAATAGCCCCGTATGCTGAATAACATAGCCAATCCGACGGCGTAATTTTACCGGGTCGTACGTTTTGATCGACGCTCCATCGAGGGTGATTTCGCCCTCGCTATGCGCGATTAAGCGATTGATCATACGTAGCGTCGTCGATTTCCCGCAGCCGGAGGTGCCGACTAATGCACAGAACTTGCCTTTGGGTATCCGCAACGAAATGTCATTTACCGCGATTTCACTGCCAAATCGCTTAGAGACGTGCGCAAGCTCGATCATCTTGTTCCCCCGGGACGCAGCGCTTCAGCCAGCGCCCCCAAACCTGCATCCACTACGAGAGCCAGCATTAAAATAGGCAATGCGCCAAGCAAAACCATATCCATGGCCGCCTGGCCTAAACCTTGAAAAATAAAGGTGCCAAGCCCCCCTGCACCAATCAGCGCCGCCACGGCGGTCAATCCAATAGCTTGAACAGTGGTAATGCGAATGCCCTCTAACAGCACCGGTAGCGCCAGCGGCAACCGCACCTGCCAAAATCGCTGGCTAGCACGCATGCCCATACCTTTGGCAGCCTCTAATGCCACAGGGCTAACCTCTTCAAGCGCGGTATAGGTGTTACGTACCATGGGAAGCAGGCTGTAGGCTATCAATGCGATCAAGGCGGGCGTCGTGCCAATACCGCTAACGCCAAGCTTGGCTAAAAAAGGCACGTTCGCGGCAAGCCAGGCAAGCGGTGCCAGCAGTAAGCCAAATAGTGCAATGCTAGGAATCGTTTGAAGGAAATTGAGTACCGTGAAGGCGACTTTCTGTAGCCGTGCGTAGCGGCGCATTAATAACGACAGCGCAAGCCCCAATACAATGCTCACGCTAACGGCAATACCCACCAGCGTCATATGCTGGCCAACAGCGCGGACAAATAGCTGATCACGCGCTTTAAACTCTTGCACCAAAGCAAGACTATCTAACCAGAGCGTGGCGCACAGCCACCACACTAAAGCAATGCCACTGAGCAGCAGCGTTGGCCATAGGCGCGTAAGATTTAGGCGTAAACGTAGCTCTACTAAGCACAGCAACAGTATAAACAGCGTCACCCAGTATCCCGCTCCCAGGCCTAAACGCGCCTGGGCAAGTTCAGGTTCAATTAATAAAAAGCTGCTGACTATTAATCCGAATGGCATTAAGGCCATCAGCATGACCAGCACCGCTAACAACGCTTGGTAGTAGCGCTGACTTGGCTGCCACGCTAAAAAACTAATGGCGCAGAAAAGTAGCGTGGCTAACAGCACACCGGGCCAGCCAAACGCGGCCAGTGCACTATAGCCTGTTCCCAATACAATTCGATTGGGAGCCATGCTCACCATGTCTAATGTCCAAAATGCCGCCAGCATGGCAACGCTAAGGCTAATCAGCACAACATTAGGGTGCAGCCCATGGTGGATGCGGGGTGTCGGCAGTGCATCCCGTAGCGACATCAATAAATCATCCTGAGCATCAAAGGCTAGTGATTAACGAGATCAGGCGCTACTGATCCAGCGTGTCAAGATAGTCACTAGCCACTTGGGCCGGCGACAAGCCGTTAACAGCCACATCGGCATTAAGCGTTTGCAGCGTATCTAAGTCGAGAGTGACAAACACTTCGTTAAGTAACGCCTCCATTTCCGGATACTCGGACAGGACACTTTCACGTACTACGGGCGCAGGTTGATAAACGGGCTGTACGCCCTTGGTATCTTCCAGAACCACTAAACCCAGGGCTTTTAATCCGCCGTCCGTGCCATACGTCATAGCGCCGTTAACACCGCTTGTTTGCTGCGCGGCGGCGCGCATAGTAGCGGCGGTGTTACCTCCGGAAAGCACCAGCAACTGATCATCGCCCAATGTAAAGCCGTAGGCTTGCTGGAACGCTGGAAGCGCTAGAGCTGATTCAACAAACTCAGCGCTTGCCGCAAATTTGAACACGCCACCGTCCGCTAAATAGGCGGCCAGATCGTCTAAGCTCACTAGCTCATTTTCGGCGGCGACGTCCTCACGAATACTCATTGCCCAGGTGTTGTTAGCGCTAGCAGGTTGCAACCACAATAAGCCTTGCTCGACATCGCGTTCTCGAACGGTTTCATATGCCTGGTCAGCGTCGTTCCACACGCCGCTGTCGGTCATATCAAAGAAGAAGGCGCCGTTCCCCGTGTACTCTGGGTACACATCAATTTCACCAGCTTCTAAGGCTGTACGAACCACGCTGGTAGCGCCTAGCTGCAACCGATTTTCGGTAGCAATATCATTGCGCTCCAGAGTCTGAATAATCAGCTCACCCAGCACCGAACCTTCCGTGTCGATTTTGGATGAGACGACCACCGGCTCATTAGCGCTGGCATAAGAGAATGCCGCCAAGGATACGACACAGGCACCGATCAAGGGCTTAACAATGAAGCAATTTGCCATGAAAGAATTAGCAGAAAAGCGCATCTTGGAATTCCTTTTGCAGTGGGCTTTTGTCGGCTAAGGCTCTTATCCAGTATAAGAGCCTTCAGCGTCTTGAGTATAAGAGCCTTCAGCGTCTTGAGTATAAAAAGACCATTAGCGTTTAAGTCAGAGCCTATCTCAGCCAAGCTATTTTAATGGATATACGCTAAGGCGCTTCAAAGGTCCAAGACGTCCCTTCCCGGGCATCTTTAAGAATAATACCTAGCGCGGCAAGCTCATCGCGAATCGCATCAGCCTGGGCGAAGTCTTTATTCGCTTTGGCCGCTATGCGCTGCGCTATTTTAGCGTCAATCTGGCTTTCACTCAGTGGTATCGCCAGCTGCGTGCCCTGTAAGAAGGTTAGTGGCGCTTGCTGAAATAGCCCCAAAATAGCGCCAAGCTGCTTTAACTCAGCGGCAAGGCGAGGCGCTTCTTCAGGCTTTTCCTGCTTGGCGCGATTGAGTTCTCGTGCTAATTCAAACAATACGGCCAGCGCTTCTGGAGTGTTGAAATCATCGTCCATGACCTGAGTAAAACGCTCACTATAGGTTGACGCTGTGCTATTTGCGACGCTGGCTTCCACATCCTGCAGCGCCGTGTATAAGCGCGTCAGTGATTTTCTTGCTTCCGTCAGTGAATCTACTGAATAGTTAATAGGGCTACGATAATGACTCGCCACCAGCAGAAAACGCACTACTTCGGGGTCGTGTTCAGCCAACACGTCGCGGATGGTAAAGAAGTTGCCCAGCGACTTGGACATCTTCTCTTGGTTCACACGCACGGCCCCAGCATGCATCCAAGTATTAACGTAGGTTTTGCCAGTGGCCGCTTCGCTTTGGGCAATTTCATTTTCATGATGCGGAAAGGTTAAATCCGGCCCGCCGCCATGAATATCAAACGTATCGCCCAAACAGCAGGTCGACATTGCAGAGCACTCAATATGCCAGCCAGGGCGACCGTTGCCCCAGGGCGACACCCAGTGCGCCTCGCCCGGTTTAGCCGCTTTCCAGAGGACGAAGTCGAGCGGGTCCTCTTTGTTAACATCAATATCAACCCGCGCACCTGAGCGCATATCGTCAAGCTGGCGGTTGTTAAGCTTGCCGTAACTTGCAAATTTACGTACCCGATAATAGACATCTCCATTATCAGCTGCGTAGGCATAACCTTTTTCAATCAGCGTTTCAATCATGGCCACGATATCGCCAATATGCCCGGTGGCACGCGGCTCGTGACTCGGCGGCAAGACGAATAAACGCGCCTCATCTTCGTGCATGGCTGCAATCATGCGTTCAGTCAGCGCCAAGATGCTTTCACCATTTTCATCAGCGCGCTTGAGGATTTTGTCGTCGATATCGGTAATATTGCGTACGTAGTTGACTTCAAAACCACGCTCACGCAAATAGCGCGTGATGACATCAAAGGCGACCATCACGCGGGCATGCCCAAGGTGGCAATAGTCATACACCGTCATGCCGCACACATACATGCTCACTTTTCCCGCCACTAGCGGGGTGAAAGGTTCTTTGCGTCGCGTCAACGTATTGTAAATATGCATATGCCTATCCATGTTTCTCAGCCCTTAACCCTTCTGCTTGATTTTAGCCCAACTGTCTTTCAGACCCACGGTACGGTTAAACACGAGCTTTTCCGGCGTAGTGTCGTGACGATCAGCGCAGAAGTATCCGACACGTTCAAATTGAAAGCGTGACTCAGGAGTAGCTTCAGCAAGGCTAGGCTCGCCAATAGCGTGACACACCACCAAAGACCCAGGATTTAAGTGCTCAAGGAAATCGACATCTTTATCACGATCAGGCTGCTCAATGGTGAACAGGTTATCATACAGACGCACCTCTACCGGCACGCCGTGAGGTGCGCTAACCCAATGAATCACACCTTTAACCTTACGCCCTTCAGGGTTTTTGCCCAGGGTGTCAAAATCAACCGAACAGTGCAGCTCGGTAATCTCGCCGGCAACGTCTTTAATGACCTCATCGCAGCGAATCACATAGCTATTGCGCAAACGAACTTCTTTACCTGGCGCCAGGCGGAAGAATTTTTTGGGCGCATCTTCCATGAAGTCTTCTTGGTCGATGTAGAGTTCCCGAGTGAACGGCACCTTGCGCATCGGCATATCATCGCGCGCTGGGTGCCCAGGCACGTCGTACATTTCTTCGTGGTCTGCCGGAACGTTGGTCAGCACTACTTTCAGCGGTTTCAAGACGCACATGGCTCGCGGTGCATTGTCTTCAAGATCCGAGCGAATCGCGTGGGTCAGCATCGCGATATCAACCAAGCCACCATCAGCGCGAGTAACGCCAATCATCTCGCAGAACTTACGAATAGAAGCCGCCGTGTAGCCACGACGGCGCATGCCAGAAATAGTCGGCATGCGCGGATCGTCCCAGCCATTGACAATGTTTTCATCGACCAGCAGCTTCAGCTTGCGCTTGGAGGTAAGCGTATAATCCAGATTTAGCCGGGCAAACTCCATTTGGCGCGGTTTGGCAGGCACCGGCAGGTTGTTCAAAAACCACTCGTAAAGGGGGCGATGATCTTCAAATTCCAAGGTGCAGATTGAGTGAGTAATGCCTTCGATGGCATCCGACTGACCGTGGGTGAAATCATAGGAGGGATAAATTTTCCATTTATCGCCCGTTTGGTGATGGCTGGCGTGACGAATACGATAAAGGATGGGGTCGCGAAGATTGATATTAGGAGACGCCATGTCAATTTTTGCACGCACGACTTTTTCACTTTCACCAAACTCACCTTCCCGCATGCGCGCTAGCAAATCCAGGTTCTCTTCGGCGCTACGCTCGCGATAAGGGCTAGGCTTGCCTGGCGACGTCAGCGTGCCGCGGTACTCACGAATTTCATCAGGTGAAAGATCGTCGACATAGGCCTTTCCTTCACGCATCAAGTGCTGCGCCCAGGCGTAAAGCTGATCGAAGTAGTCCGAAGCAAAACGCACGGGACCTGCCCACTCAAAGCCTAGCCAACTGACGTCTTCTTTAATCGCATCAATGTAGGCTTGCTCTTCTTTCGCCGGGTTGGTGTCGTCAAAACGTAAATGACACTCGCCACCCAGTTGCTCCGCCAACCCAAAGTTTAAACAGATCGCCTTTGCATGGCCGATATGCAAAAAGCCGTTTGGCTCCGGTGGGAAGCGTGTCACGATTTTAGTGACCTGGCCGCCCTCGATTTCGTCGCGTACTTGGTTGCGA